>CAZDFL010000228.1:0-1529 GCA_964504835.1 uncultured Zetaproteobacteria bacterium | reverse complement strand
GGGCGCGTAGGCTGACGAGTTGACATATTCCAGGTATGCGGCAGAAGAACTGAAGCTTAGCGACTCAAATCCGGCCGATGCAATAATTTCACGGGTTACATCCAGCACATCATGGTCAGAATCAATCAGGTGAAACATATCATTTTCTCCCGCCAGCTCAGCCCGAACCAGTGATAGCCTCCTTATGCCTGACTACCCAATGATGGTATTATTACCCCAAAACAGTGTTTGGCAAGGTTTGTGTTATACTCTACACATGGATCGAGAGAGATGGAGCGCACGGCAACAGTTTCTCTGGAAATTGCTGCGCATCTTGCGCACAGAAAGCAACCAGACCCAAAAGGCGCTGGCTGCAAGGCTGGATCGTCCGCAAACCTATGTGAGTAAATATGAACTGGGCGAGCGGCGGCTGGATTTGCTGGAACTATACGATATCTGTCATGCCTGCGGCGTCACCCTGGCCGAACTGGTCAAACGCATCGAACCGGACTTGATTCAGCACAGTATGGGAAGCAAATCGTCATCTGATCATGTTGCGTAACGGACTGATTTGTGGCGCTGAAGGGACTGTGACGGGCGGGTACGATTAACAGTTGCGAAAGTATTTGCACCAAAAGGTCATTCCCGCGAAGGCGGCAATCCAGCGTGTGCATGAAGTCTGTGGATTCCCGCCTTGGCGGCAATGACGGCTAAAACGCAGCTTTAATCTGCCATGGTGCCTGATATCGGCGTATCTGTGATCAGGCCGGATTGCATGGCCAGACGCACAAAACCAACCATATTGTTCACTTTCAGTTTGTGCATGATATTTGATTTATGTGAACGCACCGTTTTGGGACTCAGGCAACAGTACGATGCAATCACATTGATGCTCACGCCATTGGCCAGATGCACAAATACCTCAAATTCACGCGCTGACAACAGACTCAGTGGATTGCCGTCCCGGTTCGGATTGGCCGCCAAATCCTGGGCTGTTTCAATGTCAATATAGGTCTTTCCGTTCATCACCCTTCGGATGGCAGCATGCATTTCCGAGGCTTTACTGCTTTTGCTCAGATAACCCTTGGCACCGGCTTTCATGGCCCGAACAGCGATTTCGCTACCCATCATGCTCAAGACAATGATTCTGGCGTCCGGTGTCCTGGCCAGAATATGGCGGACGGCATCAAGGCCACCCATGCCGTGCATCAATACATCCATCAAAACGACATCCGGCTTGACTCTGGCATAGTCGGCGATGGCCGATAGCCCGTCGCCCGATTCCGCTACGATTTTGATATGTTCAACGGATTCCAGCATGTAACGAAACGCGGTGCGCACCATTTCATGGTCATCCACCAACTGAACCGTAATTTGCTTCATTTTTATCCCTCCCGCTGTGCAGGTGCGACCCGTTTCACATGCGGCTGCAAAATAGCATACAGGCATGTCGGCTGTTTGCTGAAAGTATCATAGGCAAATACCCATATTATTTTCAGTGATAGTTGGGTCTTTCGCCGACCTATGCCGATATCGGCTGCTGGCCAAAT
>CAZDFL010000227.1:0-1543 GCA_964504835.1 uncultured Zetaproteobacteria bacterium | reverse complement strand
CGATCAATCGCCGGAGTAGCCAAGAACTTACCATCCATCTTTCGACGCTGCCATTGCCGACAACGCCGCTGCTCGAAATATTCGGCATAGAACAGATTGTAAGGATGTGCGGCTCCTTTGACCTTGATGTGCCGTATGATTGGCAAGTCCGCAACCTTGAACAGCCGAACAGATTTTACCTGCCCGTCTTTGGATGTGGATACGGTGACACACCACCACATCCCCCAGCGTTTGATGTATTTTTGCTTACACCATGCGTGAGTTTTATTGCGATGACGCCTGTGCATCCAGTTGCAGAGCAGTTGATAAACGCGTTGATCTATCTCGCTGAACACCTTTTTTGAGACGACGTGGCGGTAAAAATTGGCGAAGCCACGCAGCCGACTGTTCAGACCACGAAGAAAACGATCCGCCTGAATCGCTAGATTGCTTTTGATGTAATCCCGGATGCGTTCCATGAAGCTGGCCACTTTCGCCCGCGAGGGTGTGATCAGTAGCTTCTGCTTGTACTTGCGTACGTTAAATCCGAGAAAGTCGAAGCCTTCTTCGATGTGGCATAGATGGGTTTTCTCTTCCGAGAGTTGTAGCCCTCTGGCTCCGAGAAAGGATTCCACCACCGGCCTGACTTGCTCCGTCAGTATCTTCGGTTTGGCCCCGGTAATGACGAAGTCATCAGCATATCGGATCACGTTGACACAAGCCCCGCGTCTGGCGACAGACGATTTAATAGCCGCCTCCAGCCGATCAAGGGTCATGTTGGCGATCACCGGGCTGATAATGCCGCCCTGCGGTGTTCCTGCTTCGGTGTGCCTGAGTGCGCCATCTTCAAGATAGCCTGATTTCAACCACAGCCGGAGAATCCGCTTGTCCGTGGGGATATGGCGGATTAACCAGTCGTGATCAATTCTGTCAAAGCAGGCTTTAATATCCGCTTCCAGTATCCATTGCGGTGATGCTTTCTTGGCCAAACATATAAAGCATTGTGCAATGGCATCGGCTACTGAGCGTTTTTCCCGGAACCCGTAAGAGTTCGCATCGGCCAGCGTTTCGGCAATGGGTTTCAGAGCCAGCGCATAAAGCGCCTGCATGGCCCTGTCTTTCATGGTCGGAATACCCAGCGGGCGCAGTTTGCCGTTGGATTTGGGGATATATAACCTGCGTAACGGGTGTGGCTGATAGCCCCGTTGCCGCAATGCCTTGACTGCGTTTATCTTCTGTTTCGGTGTTTTCCAGATGATCTGGTCAACACCCGCCGTGTTCTTGCCCTTATTGGAGACAACTCGTCTTACAGCCCATAACTTGCCGTAATACGAGTGAGTCAGAATATGACGCAAGGCGGCGACCTTGTGCCAACGTTCTTCCTCAACTGCCTTTGCGATACGCATTTGCAGCCGATGGACATGCCGGTAGACCATAGTCCAGTCAATGCTGTTCCATGGCCCAAAACATGCAGAAGTTGCACCAGCGGCTTGCGCCGCCGTCATTTGCGTTTCCTTCTCATTATCGGTTCTCCAAACTCTCTCGCAAAGAAGCACCCGATGGA
>CAZDFL010000226.1:0-1562 GCA_964504835.1 uncultured Zetaproteobacteria bacterium | reverse complement strand
CTCATCAACACGCTGGCCACAATCAGATCGAGTACGACAAAGGGAATATAAATCAAAAAGCCTATTTCAAAGGCCGTACGCAATTCGCTGATGACGAAAGAGGGGATTAGCACATACAGAGGCGTATCCTCCGCCTTGGCCGGTTTTTTTATTCTGGCGGCATCCAGAAACAAGATAAGATCATCTTCGCGTGTTTGCTTGAGCATGAACGAACGCAGCGGCGCAATGCCGCGCTCCACAGCGACAGCCTGGGTGATATCCTCATTCAGATAGGGGGTCAGAGCCTCAGTGTCAATTTTTTGCCACACCGGCATCATAATGAAGAGTGTGAGGAACAGAGATAATCCGACCAGAATCTGGTTCGGTGGTGATTGCTGTGTTCCCAGGGCCTGGCGTAAAAATGCAAATACAATCAAAATACGAGTGAACGATGTCATCATGACCAGAATGGATGGTGCCAGTGTCAGTACCGTCATCATGGCGATGATTTTCAGGCCGGTAAACCATGCATCGGGATCCGAGCTGTCGCCAAGGCTGAGCGATAGCGTTGGTATATTAGCGGCATCTGCTATCGAAGGCAGCAGTAACAGCGCAGCAATGAAGATGAGAGTGAAAAATGGTGAATGGTGAATGGTGAATAGTGAATGGTTTTGACTATTCATGGTTTTCCGCCTGTGTTGATGGTGAAACTGTGTGCAGGGCATGATCGCTATGCAGTTGTACCATGCCGCCGGGCGAAAGCCCCAGCAGGTAGTGGCGACCCTGATGACGAATTTCGACCAGACTATTTTTATTGTCGAGATGCAGGCGCTGAATAACTTTAAAATCGCGCCCAATCGAGCTGCCACTGTGCTGTTGAAAACGGCGCACAGCCCATATAACCAAGGCAAACAAAGCCAGGACCAGACTGAGCCCGACCAGTGATTGCAGTACCATGGTCAACATATTACTTTCCATTCAAGGTCTGGTTTCAGGAGAGGCTGCTGATGCGAGCTGAAGCCGGGACAATTTCTGTGATACGAACGCCCAGCTTGTCTCCGGTTGAAACGACCTCACCTTTGGCAAAGATACTGCCGTTGGCAAGAATCTGCACTTCGGCATTGGCCTCTTTATTCATCTCAATGACCATCCCCTTGTTCATGCGTGCAATGGCGTGCAAGGGCATTTTTACACGGCCAAGTTCCACGCTGATTTCCAATGGCACATGCATAATGGCTTCCAGGTTGGCCGATTGAGCATTGCCTTGCCCCATAGCGTTTTGGTTTTCTGTTACAGCCGCTTCATCTGTCATGATAAACCTCCGGGGTGAATGGGTTTGATAATTTCTGCAGCCAGTCCGCCGTTGTTTTCTCCGGCTCTGGCTTGAAACAGGGGGATATCCTCGATCCATAATGAACAGGGATCGGTGGATCTTGTTTTTAGTGGCAGTGCGTCACCGGGTTTAAGTGACAGGAACGTGCCAATATCAATTTGGCAACGACCCAGTTCAAAACAGACATCAGCGGGCGTCTCGGAAATGCACTGCATCAGGCTATCTGTCCATTCTGAATCGGATTCAGCCG
>CAZDFL010000225.1:0-1646 GCA_964504835.1 uncultured Zetaproteobacteria bacterium | reverse complement strand
CCATCTGTGCCGCAATCACCATGGTCAGGCCGACAACCAGTGCAATCACCAGTTTTGGCCAATCCACTACCAGCGACAAAAAACGAGTCATGATGGTTTCCCGGCTTTCAGACCGCCCTGAATCAAATCCAGCAAACTATTCAGTTCAGCTTCCAACTGTTTCAGCGGCGCTTCCATGCACAGCGGCATATTATATTTGGCCGTAGCATTATATATATCCGCCGCCACCGATGCCGCATCGCAGACACGGAATTCACCATCATCGATGCCGGTAACAACGATGCCCCCGATTGCCTCACTGGCTCTGTCTTCAAAATGAAGCAACACGTCCCTGTGTTTGTCTGCAATCAATTGCACCAGTTCATACATATGCGGCGTTTCCGATACGAAGCGATGCAAAAAGCGCAAGCGCGCCAGACAAAAATCCCGAATCGCCTGCATAGCAATATCTGCCTGCGCTGCCGCCCGCTCACCAGCCTCGGCTTTCTCGGCCATACAGACCCGCGCGCCTTCAACGGCAATATCTTCCTTATTTTTATAGAAACGGTAGAGGTTTCCGACACTCATATCGCAATCGGCAGCGATTTCCGCCATCGTGGTTTTACCATAACCATAATGCGAAAAGCGCTTGATGGCAGCAGCAACAATGATTTCTTTATCTGATATTGGCATGGCGTAATCATGCGGGAATGAATAATGAATAACAAACAATAATATTCATTCCATATATGCTCTCTACTCGAATGTAGCACCATATTGTTGACGCAGTTCGCGGCGCAGAATTTTTCCGACATTGGTTTTCGGCAATGTATCAACAAACACGATATGTTTTGGACATTTATAGCCGGTCATATTTTTATGGCAATAAATCCGAAGTTCTTCTTCGCTCAATGTTTGATCTGACTTGACCACAATCGCTATCACTGCCTCGCCGGATTTGGGATCAGCCACACCGACCACGCCTGCCTCCAGCACCTTGGGGTGCGCAGCAAGCACTGCCTCAATCTCATTGGGATAGACATTAAAACCTGACATAAGAATCATATCCTTGAGCCGATCAACGATATAGACAAAGCCGTTCTCATCTATTCGAGCCACATCGCCAGTATGCAGCCAGCCACCTTTCGTCAGCGTTTTTTTCGTGTCGCCGGCATGTTGCCAATATCCCCGCATCACCTGCGGCCCTTTCACCCATAATTCGCCCGCCTCGCCGATTGCTTTTTCCTTGCCATTCTTGCTGCGAATGGATACGTCGGTAGAAGGAACCGGCAACCCGATCGCGCCCGTATATGCCGGAATATTTACCGGATTGATACACACCGCCGGAGATGTTTCAGTCAAACCGTAGGCTTCGATCAGCACATTACCGGTCACCTGCTTCCACTGCTCGGCGACACTGCGCTGTACGGCCATGCCGCCGCCCAGTGTGAATTTCAGGGATGAAAAATCGATCTGGTCAAATCCCGGCGTATGCAGCAGCGCATTGAACAGGGAATTGATGCCGACAAACATCGAAAACCGTTCCTGTTGCAGCGTTTTGACAAAAGCCGGAAAATCCCTCGGATTGGTGATTAACACGCTCCTGGCGCCGATCTTCATGGCAAACAGGGCATTGGCTGTCAGGGCAAAGATATGATACAGCGGCA
>CAZDFL010000224.1:0-1693 GCA_964504835.1 uncultured Zetaproteobacteria bacterium | reverse complement strand
CCATTTCTGTGAACCACAGACGTGGTAGCCGGTCAGCATCGTCCAGTTTTACATGCGGCAGCTTGCGCGCCATGGCTTCAATGATTTCAAATACCTTGTCGATATCGCTGCCGTAGGCCACGCCGAAGGGGATATGCATGCGGCGGGATGCTTCGCTCAGCGTCCAGTTGATGACCGGGGCGGACAGGAAATGGCTGTTTGGAACGATGGCTTCAATATCATCGTTGGTTCGAATGATGGTGGAGCGCACCCTGATTTGTTCGATCGTGCCGCGCGTGCCATCACCAAGTTCAACATAATTGCCCACCT
Organism: uncultured Zetaproteobacteria bacterium; assembly: GCA_964504835.1. Classification (GTDB taxonomy): domain Bacteria; phylum Pseudomonadota; class Zetaproteobacteria; order Mariprofundales; family Mariprofundaceae; genus Mariprofundus. The sequence goes on along the minus strand of CAZDFL010000224.1, from coordinate 1,384 downwards.
TGATACTGCTATCAAACAACAATAACAGACCGGAAACGAAATTGTTGGCGATGCCTTGCAGGCCGAGTCCGATGCCGACGGATAATGCGCCGGCAATGATCGCCAGATTGCTTAAATCGAAGCCCAGCAGACTCAGGCCGATGATTGTCGTGATCGTTACGATGATATAAAAAACCACCGTACCAAGCGCAAAGGCGGTATTTTTCGCAATCTTGAAACGGGGGCCAATAATGCGATGAATTAAGAAGCGTAGTTTTCTGGCCAGCCAGTAACCGAATGTCAGTACCAGCATGGAGGCAAACAAACCGCCCAATGTCAGGGTGACATTGCCGATATGGAACAAAACCACATCCAGATCATTCAAAAGCGTATCCATTCGCCCATCCTGTATGGAAGCGCCCAATCCGGCAAATACGATTGCCTGCGTAGTCCCTTACAAAAAATATTTTGTACAACGATATAAGAAATCTAAATCATAAAATCAACGGCTTTTCACCAGAAGGAGAATGGCGTAGCCAGAGAGGCAGAGGATACAGAGGAAAGTCAAAGTCAACAGCGACTCACGCAAAGTCGCAAAGGACGCAAAGAAATCAAAACCAATATGCAATCCGTTAAACAAATAGATTTTGATTCTCATCTGCGTTCATTCGCGTCCATTGGCGGTTCGATGTTGACTTGTTTGGTTCCGGCTATGCGGGGTTAGCTCTGCGTCGGGTTTTGAATTATGGTATGCGACATGGCGGGAGGCGCTTATGGCTGGTTTGGTTTCTGAACAACGGTTAATTGAAGGGGCACGGGTGATTTTTGAGCATGTGGGGAAGTTGCTCGATATACAGGTCTCGGTTCAATTGTGGGATGGCTCGGTGGTTCCACTGGGTCGCGATGTTGATTCTCCTTTTTGCATTGCTATTAGCGAGCCGGGCGTGCTGGCATCGCTGTTGAAACACCCGAATGCCGAGACGTTGCTGCGGCTTTATTCGCTGGGTCATATTGACCTGAAAGGCGGTGATATCATCAGTTTTATGCAGGTGGTGCGGCAAAAGGGCGCGCATCGTCAAAAGATCGGGCAGATGAACAAGGGGTTACTGCTGCGCCAGCTATGGCCGTTTTTGTTTGTGGCGGCTAAAAAACTCGGCGTTGAGCATGAATATAGCGATGATGAAAAGGGGCGTGTTGAATCCAAACGCAGCAACAAGGATTATATTCAGTTCCATTACGATATCAGCAACGAATTTTACAGCCTGTTCCTTGATCCGGAAATGCTCTACTCCTGCGCCTATTTCACCACCCCGGAAACAACGCTGGCGCAGGCGCAGTTGAATAAGCTGGATATGATTTGTCGTAAGCTGCGTTTGAAAAAAGGCGACAAAATGCTTGATATCGG
>CAZDFL010000223.1:0-1728 GCA_964504835.1 uncultured Zetaproteobacteria bacterium | reverse complement strand
TCCAGTGGCGTTGCCGTGGCAATAACGATATCTGTTTCATTCTGGCTGACGGGAACAAATGCATAGGTATGGCACAGTTTTTCCGGGCAGATTTCCAGCAACGCATCATCAATCCTGATCTGGCTGATATCGAGATAGGGTGTTTTATAAATTTTGGAGAGCGCCCCAAGCAGCGCCTCATCATCGATACTGTCCAGTTCCAGCAAGGCAGACAGCAGCGGTGCTTTTTTGGATACAGCTATCTCTTCAGCTTCAATAATCTGAGCCTCGGTAAGTACACCGGATTGAATCAGTTGGCGCTGATGTTTTAAATGCATAAATGTGTGTTCAAGTCCCCTGTTTGTTTCATGTTACGCACGCAACAGTTAATCACCCAACAGTTAATCACTCAACAGATGCGTTCAGTCTTCCGAACTGACATTGGCATAAAAAGCCATGCCGCTTGCTTCATCCTCATACAATTGCACCCATGCATTAACACCCTGCTCGGTATCAGGTAAACTCGTCATGGGAATGATGACCGTAGTATTCTCATTGAGGGAATCGAGGATTTTACATAAGCCGCCAAGCTTGAAGGAGGTGCTGTCATCGGTGCTATGGTCGCGAAAATTCAAACTGCAGTTGATGCCGATATCGTTCAAGTCGCCATCGGATTCTCGCAACACATCCTGTTGCAAATTGATCACATCGCCATCAACAGAATCGGTTGAATGGGAGAGCAGCAAAATCTGGGAACCTTCCATGGCCTCGATAAAGTCACTGAACTTGCCAAGCACGATAGATTCAAACTCGAAATCATCATCCTCTTTTTGGAATACGGCAAAATTCACATTTCGTATTTCCGCCGCAGATGAAAGCAGCGGAGTCAGGCAAAACAGGCCGAGCAGAAAAAAAGCGCTAAAGCGAGCGAATTGCATAAATCGCATCCTCCATCATCTGTTTGATTTTATCATCCATGGCGCGCCGCATGCGATCAACATCTTTTTTACTCAAACCTGCTTTTTCCAGTTCATCAAAATCTTTCATACTGCCCATGGCATCGCGCAATTTTTTCAGAATAAGATTCAACCTTTTCATGCCACCAGCAACCTCTGCCGCCTGAACCTGTTGGTAAGCAACAGTCGGCGTTAGCGAATGTGGAATCGGCGCGGCCAGCGCGAAAATTATCGCGGCCATTGTAGCTAAAAGTCCTTTTTTCATAGTAACCCCCTCCCCTCTCTTGTACCCTGACATGCATGTGATAACGGATGATAAAAACAACAAACACATCAGATGTCAAGGCAACTGCATAGCGACAAAACATGACCACATGCGATGAAAAGTACAAACTTGCTTCATTTCCATCCACCGAGGTATGCCGCCAATGACCACTGTCCCCAACGATGCATTGTCAGCTTGCTGCCGTTTTTATCTACTGCTGCTTGTTTGCCTGAGCGGATGCGCCCCGCAGTTTAGCGTGCCGGGCGCTATTTCTCTGGCCCAGCAGGATCGCCTTTCCCCCACCATTGGTGCAGAAAGTTTCACCTCGTTCGATGGCGTGAAGCTGCCATTGCGCCACTGGCTACCGACACAAAAACCGGATGCTATTGTGCTGGCATTGCACGGATTCAACGATTATTCACGATTTATCTCGGATGCCGCGCATTATTTCAGCCGCCACGGCGTAGCTGTTTATGCCTACGATCAACGCGGCTTTGGCCAGTCGGAGAACCGGGGCCGATGGCCGGG
>CAZDFL010000222.1:0-1735 GCA_964504835.1 uncultured Zetaproteobacteria bacterium | reverse complement strand
AAAATGGTGGGCGATGCAGGGTTCGAACCTGCGACCCCTGCCGTGTGAAGGCAGTCAAACTCGATGTATTTTAAATGGGATTAAGTGGTTTTAGGTGGTGGGAACCGTTAGTATTAAAGGGTTTAGACGCAACCAATATTTCCTAATGACGCCACTCTAACCCATATTCTCCCTCATTCAATAGGCAGTTTCTTTTCAGTTTGGTCTCAAAAGTGAAAAAATGCATGGTCATTTTTTGACCACTACCGCTGATCCTGCCCAAAACGAGCTTGAGGGGACGAAACAGAATTGATCCGACAGGTAAGAGAACAGCTCAGATACGCTGAACTCCCGCCTTTTGGGTTATTCGACCGTGGTACGATTAGGTACAACGTGCCATTTCAAGCTTATTCAGACAATACTTCGGAAATACAAGAAAGCTTGTAACAAGTAAATTCCAAGTCTAGGATTTGGATATGAATGGTTTAAATCGCGATCAATCGCAAGTCATCAATCAATTGCTCACGCTATTTCCAATCGTTTTGATTGTTGGGGCAAGACAGGTGGGCAAAACGACATTGGCGAAAATGTGTCGTCCTGGTTGGCGTTACTTTGATTTGGAGCGTGGTAGCGATTTCGATTTTATCACCAGTGATTTCGATTTCTTTTTCCGTGAGTATCCCAATCACGTCATTATTGATGAGGCGCAGGAGTCACCACAACTATTTCGTGAATTGCGTGGCGTTATTGATGCTGATCGTGGCCACAAGAACCGATTCATCCTCACCGGATCCAGCTCTCCGGATATGCTTTCCGGTATTTCCGATTCGCTTGCGGGGCGCGTAGCTATTGTTGAACTTGGTACATGCAAGCGCAATGAAATTGCAGGTGATCCTCTGTCAGATTTTTATAAGATATTCACAAAGCCCTGTGATGCAGATACTTTGCATGAATTAAAGCATCTCACCATAAGCACGGATGATGTGTTGCAGGCAGTGCTACGCGGCGGTTATCCCGAACCTGTGCTTGCCGATAGCCCCACCGCATTTTTCGCATGGATGGATAACTATTTCAAAACCTATATCGCCAGCGATGTGCGCAACCTGTTCCCGCGCCTGGAGATGGTCAAATATCGCCGCTTCATCACGATGCTGGCCAGCCTGTCCGGCACGATTATCAATAAAGCGCAACTGGGTCGGGCCATTAATGTATCCGAAGTGACCATTCGCGATTACCTCGATATTGCACATCAGACTTTGATCTGGCGCAATATTCCATCCTATGCCAGCACGGCTACCCGCTCAGTCGTCAAAATGCCGAAAGGCATCGTACGCGATGTTGGGCTACTCAATTATCTGGCTAACATCACCACCCGCGAACAGTTGGTGCGATCACCCCTGATCGGCCAGATTTTCGAATCATTTGTGATTGAAGAGATACTGAAGGGCATGCATGCCAGTAATATCGCCAAATGGGATTATTCATATTATCGCACCCGCAATGGCGCGGAAATTGATCTGATTCTGGAAGGGAGTTTTGGTCTGATTCCGATTGAAATTAAATTTGGCGTTTCCACGCGTTTGAAGCAGGTCACTGCACTAACGCGCTTTGTTCAGGAACACCAATTGCCCTTTGGCATTGTTATTAACCAATCCACTGAAATTCGCATGCTTAGCGATCTAATTATACAGGTTCCGGCAAGCTCACTTTGATACGGTTTAATAGACTCATGATCACCTGTTGAAGCTGGATGACA
>CAZDFL010000221.1:0-1739 GCA_964504835.1 uncultured Zetaproteobacteria bacterium | reverse complement strand
CTAAGTACAATGGTCACATCTCATCAGACGTAGGGACAATACCCCCGGAGACGCCCAGATTTTCTGTATTCCTGCGGCCTACAGCAAGCGGAAAAAATATGCTAAAACAGCTACCTTCGCCCGGTGTGCTGTCCACCGACAGCACCCCTCCATGACTCCTGACAATTCCCAGCAATGCTGCCAGACCCAGGCCGGTACCCGTCTTTTTGGTGGTAAAAAACGGATCGAAAATCCGCGCCTGCGTCTGTTTATCCATGCCGCAACCTGAATCTTTCACTTCAATCAGGATATAATCGCCTGCTTTAGCATGGCTGGGCATATACATGCCGGCAATCTCCTGATTCGAGAGGCGGCATACGTCTGTACGCAATACAATATTTCCCGGTTTTTCCTGCATAGCTTCCGATGCGTTGGTTATCAGATTCATAAGCAATTGCGTTAACTGGTTTTTATCGCCATAGATATCGGGCAAGTCTTTCATTAAGGACTGATCGAGTCTGATCTTTTTATCCACCACGGCAGCCAGCAACTCAGAAACGTCCCGAAGCAGAATATTGAGATTCTGTTGCCCCATCGAAACCTGTCCCTGTCCGGAATAAGCCAGCATCTGCCGCACCAGATCGGCACCGCGCTGGGCGGATTTGACGATCTGCCCCAAGTGATAATGTTCTACACCATCACGCGGCGCATCAAGCATGGCCAGCTCGGCGTTACCCATCACCCCCACCAGCAAATTATTAAAATCATGGGCAATGCCGCCGGCCAGTACGCCGATGGTTTCCAGCTTCTGCATCTCGGCCATACGTTCGCTTACTGCCTGTCTCTCTTCCGATTCCAGCAACAGCTTCTGCTCATAGGATTCCAGCAGATATTGAAATGCTGCGGCTGTGCCGCTGAGAAACAGATAGATAATAATAGCCATCACAAACATTGATTCAAACTGAGGCTCCGGCACAGCGGAGAGTATCCATATGGATTCAATCAATACGATGGTCAGGAAACCAGTAGCCCAGATCAGCCCCTCGCGAAAACCGAAAAAATAAAAGGATAACAGCGCAACAGCCGGCAACCACAACAGGAACACAGGCATCTGAACCAGTTCATTTGGAATCGAGGGTATAAATGAGAGCGTAAAAACCAGCATGCCAACTCTTGCCGGCGACGTAGGGTCAGTCGTTTTCCAGGCCCAGAAAAAAAGCGGCGACAGCACCAGCGCCAGCGTAATATCCTGAGGCAGCGAGGATACCAATCCGCTCCGCCAGTCCAGCCATGTGCTAAGGATACCAATCACAGTTCCCGTTGCCGCACCGAACATAAACATCCGACGACGCAACGTAACTTTCGAAATATTATAATTTTTTTGAACCATAAGCCGCATCAGGATTCAGCTTCCCCGGTGCTGACATCCACCACGCCCAAGCGGGTGATTTCATGCAATAGAACCTGACGCGTATAGGGCTTGCGTACAAACCCGGCCAGTCCGTGACGCCGCAAACGTTTGACCGCATCAGCCTCTGAAAATCCGCTACTTAATACCACAATGGCATCAGGCCGAATGGCGCGAATGTCATGAAATGCTTGCTCTCCATCCATTTCCGGCATGGTCAGATCCATCAATACCAGCGCGATATCATCTGCATGCTGGCGAAAAACACGCACAGCATCGGCGCCATTGCTGGCGGTCACAACCTGAATGTCGGTATGCTCCAGCAAGCGTCTGGCCACATCGCGCACCATTT
>CAZDFL010000220.1:0-1780 GCA_964504835.1 uncultured Zetaproteobacteria bacterium | reverse complement strand
GCTTGTTTTTGGTTTATTGTCATGACCGGAGCAAAAGCAAGCCTTATTGCAGCAGCTTGTGGCCTGGGCATGTTCATATTGATCAAATACAGTAATTCCCATTCCATTAAAAAACTCTTATTGGCCTTCACTGGGCTGCTGATCATTGCAATCCCCTCTATCATCTACTTTTCAGGGGAAACAATTCACCTATCCGCCGAACAACCCAGAATCGACCTCATCGAGCATGGCTTAAAGATTGCACAACACGACCACTGGCTTGGACGAGGAGAACACCAGTTTAGCAAGGCAGAGATTGAGGGTTTAAGTCAATGGTTACCGTTGGGGCATGGTTTCTTTTCTCTTGCGGTTAACGAGATGAGCCCTATCCACGGCAGCTATAATGTGCCCTTCCATAACCTGTTTATGCATGCATTGGTCGAGCACGGGATAGCTGGTCTGATTGTTCTTTTGCTGCTTTTCGCATTACCATTTTTCATATTCTTCGCCAACCCGGTTACCACTCAAGAAGTGGCCATTGGCCTGGCTATATGGACAGCTTTTTGCATCCATTCATTTTTTGAGCTTGGCCTGTACAATGCCTCGGCAATATTGATAGGGCTGATTGCCGGGTTAACTGGTATCTTCGGCAGCAAGAGGAAAGAAATATGATTTTAGTCATTGGCGATATTATTGTGGATGAGTTTATCTGGGGTGATGTGTCGCGCATTTCACCCGAAGCGCCGGTGCCCGTTGTCTCTGTCAACGAGATTGATCGGAGGCTCGGCGGTTCGGCCAATGTAGTGCGCAATCTGCATGCGCTGGACACCGATTCTGCCATGCTGGGCATCGTCGGCGATGATGAACCGGGCCGCTGGGTGCACCAACGCCTGTCTGAACTGAACTCGGATAATCGCGGCGTCGTCACCAAAACCAATGACCGCCCCACTGCTATCAAAACCCGCATTATCGCCCGCCATCAACAAGTGGTGCGTTACGACCGTGAATGGACGCAGGCGGCTCAGCCCGGCAGTCACCGGCACATGATCGACAGTCTGGATGCGCTATTGCCAACTGCCACTGCCGTCATCCTGTCCGACTACGGCAAGGGAGTGCTGACACCGGATTTTATCGGCCAGTTAATCGCGCGTTTACAGGGCAGCATCATCGCAGTCGATCCGAAACCGGAACATACCGAAGCCTATCGCGGCGCCACTGTCATTACGCCAAACCTGCTCGAAGCATCTGCCATGGCTGGAATGGAAAACATCAATAATGACAGTCATGTAGAGAGCATAGCTAAAGCCCTACATAAGAAGTTGGGCCTGCAATATGTTTTGATCACCCGATCCGAAAAAGGCATGACCCTGTACGATGGTAAGCAAAGCCACCATATCCCGACGGCGGCGCGTGATGTCTTCGATGTCACCGGCGCTGGCGATACGGTGATTGCTGTATTCACGGCCTGTCTGGCGCGCGGCGATGATGCTTTAAGCGCCGCCAGAATAGCCAATCGCGCCGCCGGTGTAGTCGTGGGTAAAATCGGCACAGCAACCGCCAACTGGGCCGAGATCGAAGGATTTTGAGATGAATTTTAGACACAGATTTACACAGATGAACGCAGATATTAATAACTCTATTTATAGTTGCCTATTCTTTCACAATATTCTTGTTCCAGGCTCCAGTTCAAATAGCAGAATTTTCGGGATAAGTCATAGAAATAGGAATCAAGGTTCTTCATCTGCGTATATCTGCGTATATCTGCGTCAAAAAGCCTCTTGCCTGCCATGAAAATCGCTAT
>CAZDFL010000219.1:0-1826 GCA_964504835.1 uncultured Zetaproteobacteria bacterium | reverse complement strand
ACCGCTTCTTTGCAGTATGGGGAATAGGCTTTTTTTCGGCTAGTTCCTTTTGGCATGCTACACCTCAAATGACTGACAAATCATGCTTTATATATATAAAGGAATGATATATCGGTCATGGTGAAGGTAATTCAAACAACTTGCAAGTGTTTTTTTAAATCGGTGGCGTCTGAGCAAAGAGACAAATAAGGGCGCGACAGCATTTTTGAAACCTTGTTACAAGTAAAATCCAAGTGTAATATTTGGATATGCATGGTTTAAAGCGCGATCAATCGCAAATTATCAACCAACTGCTCGCACTGTTTCCGGTTGTCCTGATTGTGGGGGCACGGCAGGTGGGCAAAACGACGCTGGCTAAAATGTGTCGTCCTGACTGGCGTTACTTCGATCTGGAGCGCGGTAGTGATTTCGATTTTATCACCAACGACTTCGATTTCTTTTTCCGTGAATATCCCGCGCATCTCATTATTGATGAGGCTCAGGAGTCACCACAGCTGTTTCGTGAATTGCGCGGCGTGATTGATGCTGATCGGACACAGAAGAACCGATTCATCCTAACCGGCTCCAGCTCTCCTGAAATGCTTTCAGGTATTGCCGAATCGCTCGCCGGGCGAGTCGCCATTGTGGAGCTTGGCACATGCAAGCGCAATGAAATTGCCGGTGAGCCGCTGTCCGAATTTTATCAGATATTCACCAAGCCTATTGATGCCAACGACTTACAGGTGCTGAAGCATCTGTCCGAAAGCAGTGGTGATTTATTATCCGCAGTGCTGCGGGGCGGTTACCCGGAACCGGTGCTGGCCGATCATCCCGATGCATTTTTTGCATGGATGGATAACTACTTCAAAACCTACATCGCCAGCGATGTGCGTCGGCTGTTCCCTCGCCTGGATATGGTGAAGTATCGTCGCTTCATCTCAATGCTGGCCAGTCTGTCCGGCACGATCATCAATAAGGCACAACTCGGGCGCGCCATTGATGTCTCTGAAGTCACCATTCGTGACTATCTTGATATTGCGCATCAGACATTAATCTGGCGCAATATTCCATCCTATGTCGGCACAGCCGCCCGCGCAGTTGTAAAAATGCCGAAAGGTATTTTACGTGATGCAGGCCTGCTCAACTATTTGGGTAACATCACCACCCGCGAGCAACTGGTGCGCTCGCCATTGGTCGGGCAGATATTTGAATCGTTTGTGATTGAAGAAATTCTCAAGGGCATGCATGCCAGCAATATCGCCAAATGGGATTATTCCTATTACCGAACCCGCAATGGTGCTGAGATCGATCTGATTCTGGAAGGGAGTTTTGGTCTGGTGCCGATTGAAATTAAATTTGGCACGTCCACTCGCCTGAAACAGCTCACGGCATTAACTCGCTTTGTTCAGGAGCAACAGCTGCCCTTTGGTATTGTGATTAACCAATCCTCGGAAGTTCGCATGCTCAGCGATCAAATTATACAGATTCCGGCCAGCGCGCTTTAATCTTGAAGGGGGTATGATTGAGCACCTGAAATATCTCATCCATATCCATGCCGGAAATCCCGCCATGCAGAAATGCGGTATGGTCAATCATCTGCTTCATATCGTTCATTGAGCCAAGCACACTGCGATTGTTGGTCTTCGACAATTGAATTTCTCTGCTATTATCCAGCATGTACTCAATCTGAGTCTGGCTGAAATTAAAATGCCGCATGGCTTTGAACAGTGTCTGGCCGAACAACGGCGTAAAATGTTGGAAATCCTGCCTGGTCACACCCGGTACAAATAATGAAAAGAGCGTCGTATCGTGGGTAATCAGCAAACAATCATAGTGATCAATCCGAA
>CAZDFL010000218.1:0-1851 GCA_964504835.1 uncultured Zetaproteobacteria bacterium | reverse complement strand
ATGCAGCCGATCTGGTGATTACGCTGGGTTATGACATGGTCGAATATCATCCGCATCTGTGGAATGCAGGTCGCGATAAACACATTATCCATATTGATTTCCAGCCGGCTGAAATTGATGAGCATTATCAGCCCGAACTGGAACTGGTTGGCGATTTGACCCATACGCTGGCCGCCATTAACGCCAATATTGAGCGCCTTGGGCCGGTTGAGCGCAATCTGAGCCAGCAGCGGGAAACGCGGCATCAGATGCATCTGGAGCTTATGCAGTATGCGCATGATGAAACCAAACACGCGATTCGCCCCCAAAAAGCGCTGGCCGATGTGCGCCAGGTTATGGGGCGAGAAGATATCCTGCTTTCCGATGTCGGCGCACATAAAATGTGGATTGCGCGTCAGTACCAATGCCACGAACCCAATACCTGTCTGATTCCCAATGGCTTTTGCTCAATGGGTTTTGCTTTGCCCGGTGCCATTGGCGCATCGCTGGTTTATCCGGAAAAACAGATATTGGCCATCTGCGGCGATGCCGGATTTATGATGAATGTGCAGGAAATGGAGACAGCCAAACGATTAAACAGCAATATCGTGGTGATGGTCTGGGAGGATAACGCCTACGGCCTGATTGCCTGGAAGCAGCAGAATCAGTTCGGCCATCATACCGATTTGAACTTCGGTAATCCGCAGTGGATGTTACTGGCCGAAGCGTTCGGCTGGTTCGGCCACCGGGTGGAGCGCAGCGTCGATTTACAGGCTACGCTCAAAACGGCGTTTGCCGATCCCGGCCCCAGCCTGATTGTGATTCCGATTGATTATCGTGAAAATATGAAACTGACCGAACGGCTGGGTAATATCGTCTGTGCAATTTAATTGTAAGCAAGTTGCACCGTGACAGACCACTGCAATATCCAGGCAGGATCAATGACTGTATGCTGTCACTGAAGAAGATAAAACAGCGTGCAAAAAAACAAACTAGATTGCCTTGGTTATCTATTTTAGCCGGATGATGCCATCGTCCTGGCAGTAGAATAGATAGCCAACCCGACTGGGGGATACACGTTGCCTTCCCATCTCCCCTTCCCATGGCGCGTGTGTTCCCCACCCAGTTTTATTCCGAACCCGGCATGTCTATCGTGTGCAACTTTCAGCAAAGATAGGCGACAAGTTCTGTTGCCAATCCACTCATCTTATGACAAAGTCCCGCTTCCTATTTTTACCGGGTGGGATTTTCTGTAAACATTGAGAGGAGAACAACAGTGAGTGACGCAATTCAAAAGGTTTTTGACCTTGTAAAAGAAAATGAGTGCGAATTTGTCGATGTTCGTTTCACGGACACCAAAGGCAAATGGCAGCATGTAACATTCCCAATCGGCGAGTTTAACGAAGGTTGCTTTGAAGATGGTTTTGCCTTTGACGGTTCATCCATTGCCGGCTGGTGCGATATCAATAATTCCGATATGGCGCTGATTCCCGATCCGGAAAGTGCCAATATCGATCCGTTCTTTGAAGCTTCTACGCTGGTGTTGGTGGCGCAGGTGATCGATCCCATTACCGGACAGGATTATAATCGTTGTCCGCGTCAGGTTGCTCAGCGCGCCATGAAATACATCAACAGCGCAGGCATCGCCGATACTGTGTATTTCGGCCCTGAGCTGGAGTTTTTCGTTTTTGATGGCATGCGTTACAACAATGAAATGGGTTCCTGCGGTTATGAAATCGCCTCGGAAGAAGCAGCATGGAATTCCAATGCCAGCTATGAAGGCGGCAATACCGGCCATCGTCCGGGCGTGAAGGGTGGTTATTTCCCGGTTCCTCCGGTTGATTCCCTGCATGAAATGCGCAACGACATGAG
>CAZDFL010000217.1:0-1902 GCA_964504835.1 uncultured Zetaproteobacteria bacterium | reverse complement strand
TATGTGCTGTTGCGGCCAATCCGTTACCTCCGGGGATTTATCTTGAGCAGGCTGTTTATGGGGGCGCTATGATGCTCTTTCAAGTATTGAGCCAGGCAAGCAGTTGTTGCTCGTCGGCGACGTCAATGCCCAACTCCCGAGCCTTGCTGAGTTTGGAACCCGCTTTTTCACCGGCAATGACGATGTCGGTATTTTTGGATACCGAGCCGGTCGGTTTGGCACCGAGCACACGCAATTGTTCTTGTGCAACGCGCCGTTGGATCGATTCAAAGCTGCCCGTCAATACGATTGTTTTACCTGCCAGCGGGTGGTTGCTTATGGTCGGCTTCTGCACGACCGGATGTACACCTGCGGCCAGCAGTCGCTTGATCACATCATGGTTATGCGTTTCGCCAAAAAAGCTGACTATGCTGGCGGCAACTTCCGGTCCTACATCCGGAACATCCATCAAAGCTTCGTTATCAGCGGTCATCAAGCGATCCAGATCGCCGAAATAGCTTGCCAACCTTGCCGCTGTCGCGGTGCCAACGTGGCGAATGCCGAGTGCGAACAGAAAACGCGCCAAAGGCTGTTGCTTACTCTGTTCAATGGCACGTTGCAGATTGGCAATTTTTTTTGCGCCCATACCCGGCCAATCAGACAGACAGTCATAATCGAGTTCATACAGATCAGCGATATCAGCCAGTAACTCCTCATCCACCAGTTTGGCAACCAGCTTATCGCCCATGCCTTCGATATCCATGCCCCCGCGTGACACAAAATGACGCAGGCTTTCTTTCAACTGGGCCGAACAGGACAGGCCGCCACTGCAACGCAGCGCAACTTCGCCCTCAAGGCGGAACACCGATGCGCCGCAAACAGGGCAGTTTTCGGGAGGTACGGGAAAACAGGCCTGTTCATCCACATTTACAGCTTTGACGATTTCCGGAATCACATCGCCAGCCCTGCGCACCACGACCTGCGCACCGGCATAGACCTGTTTGCGTTGCAATTCATCAACATTGTGCAGCGTGGCGCGCGATACGGTGACACCGCCCACAGCCACGGGCACCATATCAGCGACCGGCGTAATCACCCCGGTTCTGCCGACCTGCCAGATAATATCCTGAACGACCGTGACCACTTCTTCAGCCGGGAATTTGTGTGCAATAGCCCAGCGCGGTGAGCGAGCCACCGAGCCCATGCGATCCTGCAAGGCAAAATCATCCAGCTTATAGACCACACCATCGATTTCGTAAGGCATATCGCTGCGTTGTTGTTGTAGCTGCTGATAGCGCTCCAGCAGGCTATCCACATCGCTGGCCGTGGCAGTGTGCTGCACGGCAAAGCCAAAATCGTGCAATAGCGCCAATAGCGCAGATTGACTGGTTGCCAGCACTCGGCCTCCGAGGCCAACGCCATAGGCAAAAAAATTCAGGCGTCGTCGGGCAGTCACTTTGGCATCGAGTTGGCGTAGCGAACCGGCGGCGGCATTGCGGGGATTGGCAAAGGGAGCGGCACCTGCATCATCCTGACGCGCATTGAGTTCAGCAAAGGCGGCTTTCGACATATACACTTCACCGCGTACTTCCAGCACTGTCGGCAGTGTTGTATCCGAGTTGTTAACATGCGCGTTCAGATGCCATGGAATATCGGAGATGGTGCGAATGTTGTCCGTGACATCTTCACCGCTTGCACCGTCGCCGCGTGTTGCCGCTACCGTTAATTGCCCGTTCTCATAACGCAGGTTGACCGCCAGGCCGTCTATTTTTGGTTCGACAATGAAACGGAGATTATCTTCGCCCATATTATCCTGAATACGTTGTGCAAATTGTGTGACTTCATCGTTATCAAAGGCATTGGCCAGCGATAACAGAGGCTCGCCATGCTGCCGGGCGGTAAACGTTGCAGATGGAGGCGCGC
>CAZDFL010000216.1:0-1963 GCA_964504835.1 uncultured Zetaproteobacteria bacterium | reverse complement strand
TGCAATATGTCAAAACCGATGTATTCAGGCAGATGCTCGATATTCACCTGACTGCGCCCAATATGCTGACCCAGATCATGCTGCCCCTGCTCAAACGCGCCGAGGCTGCTTCGATTGTGTTCACGACCTGCGATATGGTCGATGAAGATCAAAAGAATTTCCATGCCTATGGCTTTGCCAAACGGGCTTTGGCCTATGCTGCCGCCATGTGGCAGGCCGAACAGCCGGATAAGCCGTACCGTTTTAATGCCCTGAACCCCGGTTGCGTGCGTACCGAATTATTCAAACGCGCTTTCGGCGGCACGCATCCCAAAGAAGTGCCTGCGGTCAGCACTGTGGTGCCTGCCTATCTGTATCTGCTATCTGATCAATCGAAAGAATTGCGCGGTCAAACCATTCATGCCCGCGATCTGGAATGAATGCATCTTTTACTGGTGATGACGCTGTTAATATCAGCAACACGTAGCCCCCGCTCTGAGCTCAAACGCACCTGGTGTAATCCCTGAAGCCAGTTCTCTTTGTTTTTCAAGCGTTTATTGTAAACCCGAGAACCGATATTGACATTGGATACCGGGTTAAATCATTTAGTGAAGGCGTATCCGAGTTGATGGTTATGCTGACGCAAGCCATGATTTCACATCCTGGTAGCGATATTTCTCCAGTTTTCCAAAACCGGGCAGATTGCGAGCCTTGATACGGGTGAATAGCGGGTTACTGATACCACACAGAAAACGGGTCAGCATATCGTGCGATAATGGCTCATCCGTTGTCTCCAGCAGGTCGTTGCATAAGGCATCCGGGCTCAATGTGGAAAGCGAGGGCAGGAGCAGTTCAAAGGGGAGTGTGGTGATTGTCTCTGTGCCTTGATAGCGCGTATGACAGGCCGAACAGTGACCGCAAGGCTCGGTTTGGCGCTGGTCGCCAAAATAGCGCGCCAGTTTAAGGCTGAGGCAGTCGCGGCTCTCAAAAAATGCAATCATCTGGCTGATGCGGTTGATTTCGGTTTCTTCTTTCTGCTTGAACGAGGCAAACAGTTCATCGGCGAGTGCATCTTCATTGAAATCCGTGCTGAGCACATCAAACACATCGGTCATCTGCTTGCTTTGCAGCTCGATGTATTGCTTGTTGTTGAAATATTCCAGTGCCGTCACCACGCGGGCGCGATCACCCTGTGAACTGCTGGCAATGGCATCAATATCCACCGTCGCCCAGACTCGCGCTTGTTGTGAACCATCCAGAATAGCTTGTACAAAGCTGCGTCGCTCAGCCTGAAAATGGGCCAGTAGCGCCTGTTCGGAAATCAGGATTTTGTAACGATAATCAGCATAATAGCTATACAGCGGTTTGATGATATGGCGCATTTCAAGATACACGAGTAGCGTTTTTAGTGGCAGGGGGCGAATGTTGGAAAGGCGGGAGAGGGTGTTGATCATCACTTCCCATTTTGATCCGGCTTGCCTGATCTCCTGCAATACGATGCGGATTCTGGCCAGCTCCGGCGTGTCGCCATAGACGAAATTTTCCAGCACATGCACGCCGTTGCGGTTGGCCAGCATAAGGCAGTCAGCTGATAAGCCATCACGACCGGCGCGGCCAATTTCTTGGCTGTAACTCTCAATCGACTTCGGCAAATCATAGTGAATCACATGGCGAATATCGCTTTTATCGATGCCCATGCCAAAGGCGATGGTGGCCACGATGCAGTCGATATCACCCTGCATAAATTGTTGCTGGATGGACTGGCGCAGATCATGACCCATGCCGGCATGGTAGGCGTGGGCACTGATACCAGACCGGGTTAATGTGGCAGCCACATTTTCCGCACTGTGTTGCAGGGTGACATAGACAATGGCGGATTCACCACGGTGCGCCTGTAGCCATGCAATCAGGTGGTGATCTTTATCTGCATCAGATAAGGCGCGCACCTGCAAATGCAGATTGGCGCGATAAAAGCCGGTGGTAA
>CAZDFL010000215.1:0-1968 GCA_964504835.1 uncultured Zetaproteobacteria bacterium | reverse complement strand
ATAACACTCTTGTGGCGCGCGTGCGCCTGTACTCCGGATTTAACGCGAGGCATATTTCTCTCCTAAACCTATATAATCTATATCAGCCGCGACCTGGAACCAGACGTTCCAGCGCTTTGCTGTCTGCACCCGACACCAGTTCCGTACCACGCATATTGCGTTTACGCTTGGGTGACTTCTTGGTCAGGATATGGCTGGCAAAAGCCTTGTTACGCTTCCATTTGCCGCTACCTGTCTTGGTAAAGCGCTTGGCTGCGCCGCTATTTGACTTCATCTTAGGCATTTTCTTCTTCCTTTGTTTCTAAACTCTATAAAACAAAAAGGCCCTGCACGGGCCTTCGTAAGCCTGCGCAGTAGCGCTTATTTCTTGTGAGGCGCCACAATCATAATCATCTGTCGCCCTTCCATGTTCGGCATTTTCTCAGGCTTGCCAAACTCTTCGAGATAGCCGGCAACATTCTTCATCTGAGTCCGACCACGGTCGGTATGTGCCATTTCACGGCCACGAAAACGTAGGGAAACTTTAACCTTGTTACCCTGAGACAGGAATTTCTTCGCTGCCTTCATTTTCACATCCATATCATGAATGTCGGTATTCGCGCCGACTTTCACTTCTTTAATCTGCATCACATGCTGACGCTTTTTGGCAAGGTTGGCTTTCTTGCTCTGCTCGTACTTGTATTTGCCGTAATCCATAATCTTGCACACCGGCGGATTACTTTTCGCTGCCATCAGCACCAGATCAAGACCCTTGGCTGCGGCTTTGGATACAGCCTCTCTTAGCGCTAAGACGCCAAGCTGTTCCCCTGTTGTATCGTCAACTACGCGCACCTCGGCGGCATCAATATCGTAGTTAATCGGCAAATCTTTTTTAATACAAGACTCCTTCCATTTCAAAAAACATCAGACTATTCGTGGTCAGCCTGTTTCTTCTGCATCTCGGCAATCCAGTCATCTACACTGAAAACACCAAGATTCTGACCACTTAAGTCACGCACACTGACCGTTCCCTCATCCTGCTCCCGATCTCCGGCAACCAGAATAAAGGGCACTCGTTCCAGCGTGTGGGCGCGCACTTTATAGCCGACCTTTTCGTTTCGCAAGTCTGCATCTACCCTGAAGCCTGATTTTTTCATCTTATCGCAACATTCTGCTACATATTCAGCCTGCGAATCGGTGATATTACACATCACCGCTTGCACCGGCGCCAGCCAGAATGGGAACTTGCCAGCATGATGTTCAATCAGAATACCGATGAAGCGCTCCATCGAACCGAGAATCGCCCGATGCAACATCACCGGCGTCTGCCGCGATGAATCTTCAGCCACATAGACAGCATCGAGCAGGCCCGGCATGGAGAAATCAACCTGAATAGTACCGCACTGCCACACCCGACCCAGACAGTCTTTTAAAGAGAACTCAATCTTCGGCCCGTAAAAAGCGCCTTCGCCCGGATTTAAGCCGTAGTCGATATCTTTCGATTGCAGAGCCTGATGCAAAGCCGCTTCGGCCTTGTCCCACTGTTCATCGGTGCCGACGCGATTATCCGGTCGGTCAGACAGGAAGATAATCACATCGTCAAAACCGAAACGTTTATACACATCATAGGTCAGGTCAATGAAGTTGCACACCTCATCCTGAATCTGATTTTCAGTGCAAAAAATATGCGCATCATCCTGCACAAAATTCCTGAGCCGCATCAGGCCATGCAGCGTTCCGGACGGCTCATTGCGATGGCACGATCCAAACTCGGCCAAACGCAGCGGCAGGTCACGATACGAATGCAGATTCTGATTAAACACCTGAATATGGCAGGGGCAGTTCATCGGTTTGATGGCATAGTCGCGGTTTTCGGTACTGGTGGTAAACATTTCGTCGCGGAACTTGTCCCAGTGACCGGATTTTTCCCACAGCTTGCGATCCACCAACTGCGGCGTCTTGATTTCCTGATAACCGTTTTCGCGCATC
>CAZDFL010000214.1:0-1985 GCA_964504835.1 uncultured Zetaproteobacteria bacterium | reverse complement strand
CTTGAGTGTTTTTTTCTGCCATGGTCCTTCATCTTCTTCTTCCGCATCCTTTTGGCGTAACAAATGTGCGGCAAGAAGCGGTACAACCAGCCATGCGATAAGGAAAGATACCACCAACGAACAGGCCATGGTAACAGATAGTGCCTTGAAAAAAGCACCCGTCACACCGCTTAAAAAGGCTAATGGTAGAAAAATAATCGTGGTTGCCATGGATGAACCAGCCAACGGATGAATGAAGTCTGCCGCAGCATGCATCACGCCTTGTGAAAACTGCCCGCTGGCTTCTCTCCGTTGCCGAATCTGACGCATGATTTGCTCAATCATCACAATGGCATCATCAATCACCAGTCCCACTGCCGCAGCCATGCCTCCAAGCGTCATGATATTAAAATTAAAATGAAACAGGTCGATCATGAGCACACTGATTGCAAAGACTGCTGGCACCGCCACGATCATAATCAGAGTGATGCGGAGGTTGCGCAGAAATGCGATTAACACCAGCGCAGCCAGCAGCACGCCAATCAGAATCGCGTCGCGCACACTTTTGGCTGATGCCAAAATAAGTTCACTCTGATCATACCAACTGCGAATATTTACACCCGCAGGTAGTTTGTTTTTCAATGTGGACAGACGGACTTTGACATCATCAGCTATTTGCACTGTATTGCCGCCTGGTTGCTGATAGACCATGAATAATACGGAATCTTTGCCATCTGCAGTCACTTTAATCCACTGCGGTTTAGTGGAGCGCGCTACCGTTGCAACATCATCCAGCTCTACGATGCCATTCGTTCCATTTCTCAGGACCGTGTGTTTAATGCTGTCAATGTTATCAAAACGCGTATCGGCAATGGTCAAAAATAATTTATACCTATCTTCGATTTTTCCGATTGTTGTTAACACATTGCTGGCTGCCAGTGCTGAGGCTACTTGTTGTAGGCTGATACCGAATGCATGTAGACGATCAGGGTTTATTTCAACCCTATACTCCTCCTGATTTCCACCCAGCACGCCGACCCGCGCCACGCCATCAATACTCGAAAGCAGTGGCACCAGTTGGTACATGGCCAAATCACGCAATTTTACGGCAGAAATCTGATCCGATGTTAAGCTATAGGCTGCTACGGGGAATACAGTGGGATCCATACGCCGTACACTGAAGTTACTACCTGATGGGAATTGCGTCTGTATCTGGTTGAGCGCCGCAGCAACCTGCAACGATGCGGCAATCATATCCGTGCCCCAGTCGAAATTCACCGAAATATCAGCACTACCACGGCTGGTATTGGAGCGTAGATCTACGACACCTGGTACCGAGCGCACCGCCATTTCGGCCAATCGTGTGACTTGTATTTCCATCTGCTCGGCTGGTCTGTCACCCGAATTTAAAGACACCACAACGCGTGGGAAGGTCACTTGTGGAAACAGACCGACAGGCATATGAAAAGCGCGAATAGCGCCCATCGCCGCCAAAATAAATAATAGTGTCAATAATGAGCGACGATGACTTAATATCCAGTTGGAGAAACTCACCGGTGAGATTTCCTTTTTATCGTGTTATTCGTAATTGCCACGCGGTCACCATCATGCAATTCAGATGCACCTTCTACGACAACCATTTGCCCTGCCGATAGTTCACCTGTCAGCACAATGCCCGTTTCTGTCTCCAGCAATACATGTACTGGAACACGGGTTACCGTTCCCTGATGCACACGCATGATGACACTTTTACCTGCTCGTTGAACCAGTGCATGTTTTGGAACCAGCAGTGCATGCGGAATGTGCCTGCCCGAAATATCTGCCGAAACAATCATACCGGGCAAAAATACTGTTGCCTGCTCGCCGGACAATCGAACCAGCACATCAACCAGACGCGTTTGCGGATTGACCGCATGCAACACACGATCAACGACAGCGTGAATGCGAGTATCCGGCGATAACGCACTTTGAAGCAAAACCGTATTCCCCGATTTGACCTGATTAAT
>CAZDFL010000213.1:0-2005 GCA_964504835.1 uncultured Zetaproteobacteria bacterium | reverse complement strand
GCGGACTGGAAGATTTACTCAGCATTGGCCGCCAGACGCGTCCTGAGCTGTACCAACTATGCCCCGATGCTGTTGAGCCACCGGTCAATCGCTCCGATTGTTTCGGTATATCAGGGCGCTTGAATGCTCAGGGAGGCATTCAGCAGGAGATTGATCCAAATGATCTGGCCAGTCTGGCGCAGTTGGCTGATGCAGGCGATTATGAAGCGGTCGCAGTATGTCTGCTATTCTCATTTCTCAATCCAGCGCATGAAAAGCGCATTGCCGAGGTATTGCCGGATGCTTTGTTTGTGTCGCTTTCACATCAGGTGCTGGCTGAATACCGGGAATATGAACGGGCAGCCACCACCTTTCTCAATGCTTATGTCGGGCCGTTGGTGCAGCGTTATCTCAAACGTTTGCAACAAAATCTAAGACCGAAATATTTGTTTGTGATGCATTCCGCTGGCGGCGTGATGCAGGCCGATCTGGCCGGGCAACAGGCAGTGCGTTTGGTGCTGTCCGGGCCAGCCGGCGGTTTAGTGGCAGCCCAGACGGTTGGCAAACAATTGCATGAGGAAAATCTGCTTACCTTCGATATGGGCGGCACCAGTACCGATGTGGCGCTGATTCAAGGCACGCCGTCGATGACAACAGAAGGGCAGATTGCCGGTATGCCGGTATCGCTGCCCATGCTCGATATTCATACCATTGGCGCCGGTGGTGGTTCGCTGGCCTGGGTTGATGAGGCCGGATTGCCGCAGGTGGGGCCGGAGTCGGCGGGCGCAATGCCTGGGCCGGCATGTTACGGGCAGGGTGGCGAATGCCCTGCCGTTACGGATGCCAATCTGTTATTGGGCAGGATTCCTGCCAAGGCGCGATTGGCCGGTTCATTGCCATTGGATTTGCAGGCGACGCGTAAGGTGTTTGATCGTTATGGACAACAACTTGATTTATCGCCCGAGGCCGCCGCTGAAGCAGTGCTGGCGATAGCCGAAGAACACATGGCGGGTGCTTTGCGCGTTGTATCTGTGCAAAAAGGTTTCGACCCTGCCGATTTTTCGCTGCTCTGTTTTGGCGGGGCGGGCGGTTTACACGCCTGCGCTCTGGCCGACAAATTAGCCATGAGAAAAATCATTGTGCCGGTGGCCAGCGGCGCGTTTTCAGCGCTTGGTATGCTGGCAGGTCGGCAACAGAGCGAATTTTCCCGCAGTCGTCAATTATCCACTTCCGATGCAGAAACAATGGTGACACTGGCGCAGCAGTTTGTGATGCTACAATCAGAAGCCGAAAAGCAGATGCAGGGTTTAACGCTGCAATATGAACGGCGCGTGGATATGCGCTATGCCGGGCAGGGATTCCATCTGACCATTGATGTGATGGATGATGATATATCCAATCTCGTACAGCATTTTGAATCGGCGCACAGGCAGGCTTACGGTCATGGCCTTGAGCGTGATGTGGAAATTATGACGGTTCGCCTGACTGCATTTGTGGATAGAGCCACGCCAGAATTGCCAATGCTGGAGGCCTCTGCCGAGGCCGCTGAACCGGCTGCTTATTCGGAAGTGTATGGCATGGGCTGCGTGCCACATTACAAACGCAATGATTTGAAACCGGGGCAGTGCTATGCTGGTCCGGCGCTGGTGCTGGAAGATACGGCAACGCTGTGGCTGGCAGAGGGGTGGACAATGATGGTATCGGAACACGGGCATTTGTTGTTAGAAAAAAGCAGGTCAAAGTCACAAGCATTCACCACAGAGGACACAGAGAGCACAGAGGAAGTCAAAGGCAAGAACAGAAAGGTAAAAAGGCAAAGGCAAGGAACCACAGATGAACGCGGATAAACGCAGATGAGAAGCAAATATAAAACATTTATGATTGGTTTTACTCTGTGTGCGCTGTGATGGGCAGGAAGCCCGAATGCCGTGGGCGCATGGATGCGCAGGAACGGTCGGTGAAATCCTTTGACTCTAGGAGTCTGTCGGACTTATGAGAAATCTACTGCGCGGCAGGGATAACGGCC
>CAZDFL010000212.1:0-2006 GCA_964504835.1 uncultured Zetaproteobacteria bacterium | reverse complement strand
CCAACCATACTGCTGCTGGTCGATGAACAACATCTTGTCCACAAGGGTGTGCGCAAGATGCTGGCTGATGCTCCCGATATTGAAATACACGCCTGCTTTGAAGGTTTAAAAGCTGTCGCGACTGCCGAGCATCTGGGGCCGACCGTGATCCTGCAAGATATCAATATGCCTGATATCAACGGGCTGGATCTGTTGGCTGAATATCGTAGACACCCGGCCATTGCCGAGGTGCCGGTGATCATGCTTTCGGGCACCAGCGCTGCTGAAGTCAAGGCGGATGCATTCGGGCGCGGGGCGGATGATTATATTGTCAAAATGCCGCATCCGATTGAGCTGATTGCGCGCATCCGCCACCACAGCCGGGCTTATATTGAACATCTGGAACGCGAGGCTGCATTAAAAGCGCTGCAACAGGAAAAACAGAAACTGGCAGCAGCCAATCTGGAACTGGAGCGCATATCATCGCTCGATGGCCTGACTGGCATCGCCAACCGCCGTTATTTTGACACTGTGTTTGATCGCGAATGGCGCAGAGCCATGCGAGAAACCGAACCGTTATCTCTGATTATGTGCGATGTGGATTATTTCAAAGCATACAATGACAGCTACGGCCATCAGCCCGGCGATGAATGCCTGAAACTGGTGGCAGCAAGTCTGGCCGAAGCCATGCATCGCCCTACCGACATGGTGGCTCGTTATGGCGGTGAAGAATTTATTATCGTGTTACCCGCCACCCATGCAGGCGGCGCGATCAAAATTGCCGAGCGCTTGCGCCGCGCCGTGCTGGCCTTGCAACTGCCGCATGAAAAGTCTACCGTACATGATTGTGTCACCATCAGTCTCGGGGCGGCAACCGTTGCACCTATGGTCAAACATCAGCCGAAAGAATTATTACTGGCGGCTGACAAGGCGCTGTATGCAGCCAAACATGCAGGGCGCAATCAAGTCATTTGCACAGGCATTTAAGGAACGAGCCACTTGCAAAAGTCTGAGTGGATAAGATGCAATCCTTGTTGATTGGATTTTCAGGCTGAATATGAAGAAAACCCATGCGCGTTAGTCCCTTACGAAAAATATCTCGTGCAACGGCACAAGAAATCAAAATCATAAAACCAAATAGAGTTTGATTCTCATCTGCGTTCACAAGGAGAATGTGACCGAAGGAAATGCCTGTGGTGCAGCTTACGGCAGAGAGGGTGCCCTGGTTCACCTGTGGTTCCTGCCTTTGACTTCCTCTGTGCTCTCTGTGTACTCTGTGGTCCAATCTTGTTTGGTTCCGGCTATGCTGGGTTAGGGTAATTTAGAAAATCCTGCTGTGCTCTGGAGGGGACTTTGCAGATATTTTTGTTGATTCTTTTGCTGGCGGCGGCTTTTCCTACTAAAAGCCTGGCTCAGACCGGAAACCCGGACAATGACGAACTGGCGCTATTCTTTGAGCCGGAAGAGTTGTTTGTGGAATCTGCCTCGCGTTTGAAAGAAAACTTTTCTGAAGCGCCTGCCGTGGTAAATATTATTACCGCACGTCAGATACGTGTGCTTGGTGCCAGAAACCTGATGGATGTGCTGGTGACTATTCCCGGCTTTACCGAGATTCAGGATACCAATGAAAAAGTCGTGGCCGGACGCGGCGTGTTTGCCACCACCACCCATAAATTTCTCTTGCTTCGAGATGGGCACCGTCTGAATGAACCCATGTTTGAAGAGATTATGCCAGCCAATGCAATCTCACTGGCCAGCATCAAACGCATTGAAGTGTTGCGCGGGCCGGGTGCCAGCCTCTATGGAAATGCAGCATTGCTGGGTATTATCAATATCATTACGCTTGATAAGGATGCGCCGTCACAGGCATCGATACTTGTCGGCAACTTCGGACAGCTCGGCGCTGACCTTATTTTGAATGAAACGCTGAATGACAAACAATTGTTATTTTTCGCTTCCGTGCGCCAGCACGATGGCGAGCGCGTCAATCTTCCGGCCAGCCAGGATTTGGCAGCCAATCCTGTTGC
>CAZDFL010000211.1:0-2015 GCA_964504835.1 uncultured Zetaproteobacteria bacterium | reverse complement strand
ATTACTCCATTACTCTATGGCAAGGAGGGCTGTTCTATGCAAACTGCAACCAGCAAGCTGACCAAAAAGTATCAGGCCACCATACCGGAACCCGTGAGGAAACTGCTTCATCTGCAAGCAGGCGATGCGATTGCCTTTGATATTGAGGATCATGATATCCACCTGCGCAAGGCGCGCCCGGTTGATTTTGTCTTTGCCCAGAGTCTGGAAGGCACGCTGACTGAATGGGCCTCGGAAGCGGATGAAAAAGCATACCATGACCTTTAACCGTTTTGACGTGGTCGTCGTACCGTTTCCGTTTACGGATCGTTCCACTACAAAACGACGCCCTGCGCTGGTGCTTTCTGACGCCACATGTTTCAACAAGCGGGTCGGTCAATCCGTGCTGGCCATGATTACCAGTGCGCAAAATTCCGACTGGCCCCTGGATGTTGAGATCGCAAATCTGGATGCTGCGGGACTGACCTCGGCTTCGGTGGTTAGAATGAAATTATTCACATTGGATGATCGGCTGATTATCCGGCAGGCAGGGCAGTTATCCGATTCTGACCGCAGTAATGTTTCAAAATCAGTCACGCGGTTGTTTAAGCTGGATGCAACAAGATGATAGTGAGGAATGTCGGATATATCATATAGAACGCTACAACAGACTGGAAACGGGTTGATGCTTGCGTCACACTGCCGCCATGCTTGAAATATGTAATTTATCGTTGACGGTGTCCATTGAGGGCGACCGTGTCGAGGCCGTTTCGGACGTATCCTTGCAGCTTGAAGAAGGCCGTGTGCTGGGCTTGGTGGGGGAATCGGGTTGTGGTAAATCGCTGACAGCGCAGGCGATTTTGCGTCTGGGTGAACATCAGGGCGTGGAAAAATCCGCTGGCGATATTCGTTTGGATGGTAACAGTCTGTTCTCCCTGTCGGATGAGGCGCTGCGCAAAACGCGCGGCGGGCGCATTGCGATGATATTTCAGGAGCCGATGACGGCGCTTAATCCGGTATTTTCTATTGGCAGCCAGATTATTGAAGTGATTCGCTTGCATCTGAATATGGATAAGCAGGCGGCCAGGGCGCGGGCTATCGAGTTACTTGGCGATGTCGGTATGCAGGATGCTGAACAGGTGCTCAATCAGTATCCCGATGCGCTCTCCGGGGGCATGCGTCAGCGCGTGCTGATTGCCATGTCGATGGCGGCAGACCCCGATTATATTATTGCCGACGAGCCGACCACGGCACTCGATGTATCGGTGCAGAAACGGATTATCGCGTTGTTGCTGCTGTTACAGAAACAGCGCAATCAGGGATTACTGCTGGTGACGCATGATTTCGGGCTGGTGGCTGAATTGTGTGATGATGTTGCCGTGATGTATGCCGGTCAGATTGTCGAGACAGGAGCGGTGGCGGATATTTTCGATTATCCGGCTCATCCTTATACACGCGCCTTGATGGGCTGCAGGCCTGAAGTCGCCGAAGCGGAAGGTCGCCTGCCGGTTATTCCAGGGCAGGTGCCGCCGCCCGGACGTTGGCCACAGGGATGTCATTTCGCCAAACGTTGTCCGTTGGCACAGCCTGATTGTGAACAGCCCGTGGCGGCAGATGCATGGCGTGACCATGGTCATATTGCACGTTGTCGGCATGTGGGCGATGCCGGGTTTTAAGCGGCTAAAGGTAGAATCCTGGCATAATCATCGCCGTATTTCATTTCTGCTATTCTTAAATCATAGGCCGACTGCAAATTAAGCCAGAATTGAGCAGAAGTGTTAAAAAATCGTCCAAGGCGCATGGCAGTATTGACTGGTTTACGGCTTTGTATTACAATTCGTATTACAGAGGTTGCTATCATGATTACACTAAGACTCGACCCGAAATTAGAACGATCTATTGATAACACGGCAAAAAACCTTGGTTTAACCAAGTCGGAATTAATTCGCAAAAGCATTCATGCATTTCTGGGCAGGCTTGACGAACCAAGCCCATGGGAGCTTGGCAAAAACATGTTTGGTAAATACTCAAGCGGC
>CAZDFL010000210.1:0-2071 GCA_964504835.1 uncultured Zetaproteobacteria bacterium | reverse complement strand
CCGGAAATTGTTGGTGAAGCAGTCAAAGTGCTGAACGTGCTGAATAATTCATTCGGGCTGGATGCGAGTTGGCAAGAGGGCACGATTGGCGGCATCGGCTACGATGTGGATGGCGATCCGTATTCTGCAGCGACTCGCAAACTGGCGCATGCCTCTGATGCGGTATTGCTCGGCGCTGTTGGCGGCCCCAAGTGGGAAGCGCTGGATAAACCGATGCGTCCGGAAGCAGGTTTGTTGGGCATTCGTGAAGATCTCGGCCTGTTTGCCAATTATCGACCCACCAAGGTACACTCCCAGTTGCTGGATGCTTCCACACTGAAACCGGAAGTGATTGATGGCGTGGATATTCTGGTGGTACGTGAACTGGTCGGCGGCATTTATTTCGGCCAGCCGCGCGGCATTGAAACGGTGGATGGCGAACGACGTGGCTTTAATACCATGGTGTACAGGGAGAGTGAGATACGCCGCATTGGGCGCACTGCTTTTGAAGCGGCTCGCCTGCGTTCAAACCGGGTGTGCAGCGTTGAAAAGGCCAATGTGCTGGATGTGTCCGAACTGTGGCGCAGTGTGATGATTGAGCTGCATGAGGCTGAATTCTCCGATGTCGAGCTCTCTCACATGTATGTCGATAATGCGGCCATGCAGCTGATTCGCAATCCGCGTCAGTTTGATGTGATTGTCACGGGCAATTTATTTGGCGATATTTTATCGGATGAGGCATCCATGCTGACCGGCTCCATTGGTATGCTGCCTTCGGCCTCGATTGGTGAAAAGTTTGCCATGTACGAACCGATTCACGGCTCAGCACCCGATATCGCAGGTCAAAACAAGGCCAATCCGTTGGCGACGATTTTATCGGTCGCTATGATGCTGCGTTTTACGCTGGATCGCATTGATCTTGCCGACAAGCTAGAGCAGGCGGTGGAAAATACGCTGGATGCAGGCATTCGTACGGTTGATCTGGCCTTTGCTGGCGAAGCTTCCGTTTCCTGTTCGGGCATGGGCGATGCTGTTTGTGCGGCGTTGGAGGAACTGGCCTGATGGGTGAACGTTTTATTGAAGAAGGTTTTATTGAGGAAAAGGACGGCGGCTATGTCGTCGCAGTGGTTGGCGCGACTGGCGCGGTTGGTGCAACCATGCTGGAGATTCTGGCTGAACGTGACTTTCCCGTTGCCGATTTAATTCCGCTGGCATCAAGCCGCAGCGCTGGCTCCGTCATTGAATACAAGAACAAGGAATATATCGTGCAGGATCTGAGTACATTTGATCCGCTTGGCGTTGATATCGCCCTGTTTTCCGCCGGTGGCGGCACATCGAAAGAACATGCACCGCGCTTTGCCGCAGCTGGGTGTTATGTGGTGGATAATTCCAGTGCATGGCGCATGGATGAGGAAATCGCGCTGGTGGTGCCGGAGGTCAATCCCGAGGCACTGGAGATGGCGCGCGACAATAAAATCATTGCTAATCCGAACTGCTCGACCATTCAGATGGTAGTGGCGCTAAAGCCGCTGCATGATGCTGTGCCGATTGAACGCGTGGTGGTATCAACCTATCAGGCGGTGTCTGGCGCTGGCGGCAAGGCGATGGATGAGCTGGCCAAACAGACGGCGCAATTGATCAATGGCCAAAGCGCCGATATCAACGTGTTTCCGGCTCGCATTGCCTTTAATGTGATTCCGCATATCGATGTGTTTATGGCTGACGGGTATACCAAAGAAGAACGCAAGATGATGGATGAGACCTGCAAGATTATGGGCGCTGATATTGCTGTGACCGCGACGGCGGCGCGCGTGCCGGTATTTTACGGCCATTCTGAATCCGTAAATATTACATTCGCCGGTCCAATGAATGCAGAACGGGCGCGCGGGTTGCTGGCCGATGCCGATGGCGTATGCGTGGTGGATGATCCGGGCAGTGAAGATTATCCGATGCCGAGCGAAGCCGCTTCAACTGATCCTGTCTGGGTCGGGCGTATCCGCGATGATCGTTCATGTGCGAATTCTTTGCATTTGTGGATTGTTGCCGATAATGTCCGTAAAGGTGCTGCGCTAAATGCTGTTCAAATAGCGGA
>CAZDFL010000209.1:0-2076 GCA_964504835.1 uncultured Zetaproteobacteria bacterium | reverse complement strand
CCAGCCGGGGTCAGGGCGCTGGCTGCAAAGCCGGTGAATGTCCACTGAATGGTTAGCGCATTACCATCCGGATCCGAAATCACCGCCGTCAGGGGGACGCCGGCAGTCGCCAGGCCAATGGTAAAATCAGGGCCGATATTTACGCTGGGGGCGTGATTCACAGAAGCAGCCGAATTGCCACCGGAGTTGCCGCATGCCACTTGTAATACCGAGAGTGACAGTAGCATCAATATGCGACAGGAAAAAAC
Organism: uncultured Zetaproteobacteria bacterium; assembly: GCA_964504835.1. Lineage (GTDB taxonomy): Bacteria > Pseudomonadota > Zetaproteobacteria > Mariprofundales > Mariprofundaceae > Mariprofundus. Next base: position 1,828 of record CAZDFL010000209.1, on the reverse strand, counting down.
AGCCTGTTTAAAAAAACCCACCTGACATAGACGCACTGCTCCTCCCTGTTTTACAGTCATTTCCTTCAAAACCCCAGTATCCGACCATATTACTCAACTAATGCAGACGATGTCAATAATATAGGGTTTCCATGTAATCTCTACCAACCGGTATCGACGAACCTGTATGCGATTAAGCCAGCATGGTTAAAGCATCCCGTACATGAGAACTGTCGGGGAATACAATCACAGGAGGTGTTATGATGATCTCACATAAAACAGCAGGATTTTCAGTTCTGGTCGCCGGATTGCTTTTTGCAGCCGCCCCGGCTCTGGCTGGAGATTATGCCACAGACAGTGGTGCCAAATTCACACGCGGGCTTGCCAATACGGCTACCGGGTGGGGTGAGATACCCAAAAATATCAGCAATGAAAGCCGCGATCAAAACGCATTTGTGGGTGCAACCTACGGCACAGCCAAAGGCACAGCCCATGCGATAGGCAGAACGGCGGTCGGCGTTTTTGATCTGGTTACGTTCTTTGTGCCAACGGACGAGTATGTACACTCAACCTATGTGTGGAATGACACGGGTAATGAAACATCGTATGGCGTTCAATAACGAGGTGTTTATTGGTGAAAAGGGGATACCTGCACATAGGGGTGTCCCCAAAGCAGTGGTTCAGTAAAGCATTCTATTTCTGCAATACGGATTCAAATAATGGAAAATCCTCAACCACCTGATAACCATTTTTCTTGGCTTCAACATTCGCGGCAATAATTTGTTGCATGGATAGTTCAGCATAGGGCTGGCAATGTTTTCTTTGACGACATTGGCAGGCCACGCATGCCACCAGTTCATTTTTGAAACCGCGTCCTTTTCCTTTCTTGATGCACCAGATCAGATTCATGCGGGCAGATTAGCGCCTTCGGCCATGGTTTACCATCAGGCCGTGTTTTTTTTTCGGGATTTTGTGGTGGATTATTGTAACTGATAAACGCAGCTTTGGCAGATTCTTTTTCGCGAGGTTTGCATCGTTGTTTTGTTTCCATGCCTGATTCAGTAATCCATATTCTTTCCTCACAGGTGGCCAATCAGATCGCCGCTGGCGAAGTGGTGGAGCGCCCGGCCTCTGCTATTAAAGAACTTATTGAAAATGCGCTGGATGCGGGAGCTACGCAGATTAACGTGCGTATCACCGCTGCGGGCAAGAAAGGTATGGTGATTGAAGACAACGGTTGTGGCATGTCTGCATCCGATGCTGAACTGGCGCTGCAACGCCATGCCACCAGCAAGATTGAAAGCTCGGAAGATCTGCATCGGATTGCATCTCATGGTTTCAGGGGCGAGGCATTGCCCTCGATTGCATCGGTATCGCGTTTTCGCATGCAGACGGCGCTGGCGGGTCAGGCTGAAGGCATCGAAGTGCGTGTCGATGGCGGTGGATCGACTGAAACGCGCCCTGCAGCACCCCGACATGGCACCCGCATTGAAGTGCTCGATCTGTTTTTAAATACGCCGGCACGTTTGAATTTTATGCGCAGCGATAAAACCGAAGAGGCAGCCATTGTCGAAGCATTTCGCGCCCTGGCTCTGGCCAACCCGGCGGTGGCTATGCTGCTGGAACTCGATGGCCGCAAGCGTTGTGACTATCCGGCTCAGAATGAACGCGCCCGTTTGCTGGCGATTATGGGTAAAGATTTCTCCGGTAATAGCATCGAACAGTGTATCGAACATGAAGGCATGCAAATCAGCGCGCATCTGGGGCTGCCGACATTCCATCATCGCAATTCCACCAAAATGATGTTTCTGGTCAACGGGCGTGTGATTCGCGACAAGCAGTTGATTGC
>CAZDFL010000208.1:0-2090 GCA_964504835.1 uncultured Zetaproteobacteria bacterium | reverse complement strand
CTAATCTGAAAAAAGCGGGCAAGGAGAAGCTTTACCAAAAGGTTTCCCACGTGGCACGCATGGCCGAAGTGATTTATGTGCGCCAAAAAGAGGCGCTGGGACTGGGTCATGCCGTATTATGCGCTCGCCACTGGATTGCCGATGAACCATTTGGTGTTTCACTGGCCGATGAGTTGATTGTGGGTGATCGCCCGGCCATGCAGCAACTGCGTGAAGTGTATAATCAAACCAAATGTTCGGTGATTGGCCTGATTCAGGTGGCCGCCGATCAGGTTTCCAAATATGGCATTGTTGCCTATCAGGCCGAGGGCGATGGCTTGCTGAGGTTGACCGATATGGTGGAAAAACCGCAGCCGGAAGAGGCTCCGTCGCATATGGCTATGATTGGACGATATATATTTACGCCGCGTTTGATGGACTTATTGCGTGATGTGAAACCCGGTAAAGGCGGCGAGATTCAACTGACTGATGCCATTTCTACCTTGGCTAAAGAAGAACCGGTGTATGGCGTGCTGCTGGAAGGCCAGCGCTTTGATGCCGGTAATCCGGCAGGTTTTTTGCAGGCCAATGCTGTGCTTGGCTTGCAGCATGAAGAATATGGCGACGCATTACGGCAGGCTTTGCTCAAACACCTGTGAGGCGTGATCGCGCAGCTTCCCCTGCAAACCCGTCATCTATTCTGGCTCTGGACACTGCCTGTGGCGCCATCGCGGCCTGCGTTATTTACAACGGGCGCTGTTACGAATCACCGCAGCATGAAGATAGCGGCGGCAAAACGCGCTCAACACGCATTATTCCAATGCTGGCAGCATTGCTGGAGCAGGCCGGACTAACATGGAAACAACTCGATGCACTGGCGCTGGGCGCTGGGCCAGGCTCATTCACAGGCATTCGCATTGCGGCGGCTACTTTGGCAGGCATCAATGCCGGTTTAAGCCTGCCGATCGTTCATCTCTCATCGCTGGCGATTACAGCCAGGCAGGCGGATTCAACAGAGTCCATCCGGGTGCTGGAAGATGCCAGAGCAGGCGAAGTGTTCTGTGGCTACTATCAGCAAGGCAACAGGCTCAACGGGGATGCCTGCCTGAACTGGGCTCAGGTTGAAACGCTGGATCCGGCCCAATATTGCTGCCATAACGAGCCCGCAATTGAATTGGCGCACTGGCAACGCGCAGCGCTGACACAGCCACGCAGCCAGGCGCTGGCGCTGGAGGCAAAAGCCGCTTGCGCATTGGTAGACGACTGGCATGCCATGCCGGTCTATCCGGCTCCGGTTTATCTGCAATTATCTCAGGCGGAGAGGAATGCACATGGCCGATGATCATAAAACCCGCGTGCTGTTTGTATGCCTTGGCAATATCTGTCGCTCGCCGTTGGCTGAAATTATTGTCCGGGCGGCAGCCGAAAAACGTGGTCTGCACTACCATTTTGAATCAGCAGGCACAGGCAACTGGCATGTCGGCGGCAGTGCCGACCCGCGTTCTGCCGCAAAGGCTCATGAATACGGGCTGGATTTGAGCGGGCACAGAGCACAGCAAATCACCTCGGCGGGGTGTGATGATTGGGACTGGCTGGTGGCGATGGATGCCGATAACAGGCGTCAATTACTGCAAATGGGCGTATCTCAATCGAGTATTCTGATGATGCGTCAGTTTGAAAACAGCCCGCATATTGCCGATGTGCCCGATCCTTATTATGGCGGCTCGGATGGTTTTGAGCATGCCTATCGCATGCTGGCTGATAATGCCGAGCGACTGCTGGATTTTCTCGAAAACCAACGCTGATAGCCTCACAGTGAATGCAGCACTCCTTGAATTTTCAGTACGTTTTGAGATACTCCTTCTCGAAGTAACAGAAATTGCACTGTTGGAAAGTCTGAGTTGCATTCGATTAACGTTATGGGATGAGAAAAGAAGCAGGATGGTAGGCTTCGATTAATTTTCTCGAAAACCAATGCTGAGAACCACAAAGTGACGGTCTGATTGATCCTGAGCTGGCTAATCCGGGGCGTATTATCGGCAACAGCGTTTTAACGCTTGCTTAATTGCATCGGCGGCGCTAGAAATCGCGCCCCTTTAAACAGGCCTGCC
>CAZDFL010000207.1:0-2117 GCA_964504835.1 uncultured Zetaproteobacteria bacterium | reverse complement strand
GCCGAGCTGGTGGATACCCGCTCATGGGCACTCGTTCGCGTTGACCGCAATGGATTACAGTTTTTCTGGAAGTTTATTCTGAAACAGGATTGGCAGTGGGTGACGATCATCAAACCGCCGAAGGTTCGCACCTTGCCTGATGTACTTACCGTTGCAGAGGTTCAGAAGCTGATCTCGGTTGCGCGGGAAGAACGCTTTCGCACTTTCATTCTGACCACCTATTCGATGGGAATGCGCCTGAGTGAAACACTGGCACTGGAGGTCAGCGATATTGATGGCAAGCGTCATCGTGTTCATATTCGTCGTGGCAAAGGTCACAAGGATCGTTTTGTGCCTCTGCCCGATGCGACCTATCAGGCTCTGCGCGCATTCTGGGCGACGCATCGCAACCCCAGGTTGCTGTTTCCTGCATTTGTGGGCTCCGCCGAACGCATCCGTCAGGCCACTTCCCATATGGATAGAGGCGGTGTCCAGAAAGCAGTGAAGGTCTTGCTGGCTGAATGCGGAGTAAAAAAAAGATTTCAATTCACTCCCTGCGCCACAGCTTTGCGACCCACCTGCTTGAGAACGGTTTAAGCCTTCGCCATATTCAGGGGATTCTCGGCCACAGTAGTCCTGTCACCACAGCCATCTATGCCCACCTTACAGATATCACTGAACAGAATACCACCGAGGCAGTCAATCACCTGGTCAGTGCGCTGAATATCACCCAGGAGAAGGTGTAAGCCATGCAGATGGCAGCCCTGTTCAGACAATATCAACATCCATTCGAGGCCAAATACGCTGAGCGTATGTTACCAAGCCAGCGTAAGGCTATCGCAGCCATTATCCGCTGCCGCACGCCGGAAGCGGGAACCATTCACACGCATTGCACATCCTGTGACAAAAGCGAATGGCATGCGTGCTCATGCGGCCACCGCAGTTGTCCGCAATGTCAGAATCACGAGGTAAGCTGTTGGCTGGATCGTCAACGCGAGAAGCTGTTGCCTGTCGATTACTTTCTGGTGACGTTCACCTTGCCTGCCGAGTTACGTGACTTGGCATGGCAACATCAGCGACTGCTCTATGGCGCACTGTTCAATGCCGCCACGCAAACCATCAAAGACTTTGGCTTAAACCCCAAACATCTGGGCGCGCAGATGGGCATGACAGCGGTACTGCATACGCATAGTCGCAGACTGGCGTATCACCCGCACATTCATGTGGTGGTTCCGGGTGGTGGCGTGAATATCAAACAGAGTAAGTGGAAGCGCACCGGCAAGAAATACCTGTTCAACGAATTTGCCCTGGCCCGAGTATTTCGAGGCAAGCTGTTGCATGAGATAGCCAAGGCCGGTTTAAAGCGGCCATCGTATGTTCCGAAAAAGTTGGTAGTGGACTGCCGCCATACTGGACGTGGCGAGTCCGCGCTTGAGTACCTGTCGCGCTATTTATACCGGGGTGTGGTCAGTGAATCCAATATCATTGCCAATCAGGATGGCAAGGTGACGTTTCGTTACACAGACGGGAGAAGCAAAGAGACTCGCACGGAAACGCTGCCCGGTGAGGATTTTATTTGGCGGGTGATTCAGCATGTGTTGCCGCGCGGCTTTCACCGGGTTCGTGACTATGGGTTTTTACACCATAATGCCCGGAAACTTTTGCATCTGCTGCAACTAATTCTGCAGGTGGTGATCAAACCCAGACCAAAGAAAGCGCGGCCTGCTTTCTGTTGCTCGGCTTGTGGACAGCCGATGGTGGTGGCTGGCGTATCCCGCCTGAATGCAGGAGGCCGATTTAAGCGCCGGGTTATGCTGAGCCATGCACCGCCTCAAGTTGCTACGTCCGGTTTGTAAACGCTGAGCTTTCAGCGTGCGCAATGAAATGGCCTCCAGATGGCCAGGGTTGCTCGTGCCTGTGTGGTCAAAATTGCTGAAAAAAACGGTTTCGTTGTGTGAGAAAGAGAGGAAATGTGAGAGAAAATGAACATGTAGATAACATCACTTTGGGCCAATACGGTTTGTTTTTTCGAAAAAGTATGACCAGATTGCGATAAATTTCCTATATGGCTAGATTGACCGGACTCGTGCAACCACAGGATAAGATCGCGGCTGCGCGCGATCTATCCTTATTCGTTA
>CAZDFL010000206.1:0-2153 GCA_964504835.1 uncultured Zetaproteobacteria bacterium | reverse complement strand
TCACCCTCTCGGCCACGAAAACGCTCAATGATTTTCTGTACCTGCAAGAATTTTTCTTCTGAATATTGTTCGCTCTCCGAGCCGGTTACACTGCCCTCGGTACACGCCTTCATATCCTGCTGAAAACCCTGAATTTCAGAATCAATGGCGGCTTGTGCCAACAACGTAATATATCGACCTTCAACATAATCAATCTGCACCAGAGATTCATTGATGCGCGCAATACGCTCTTTGATGGTCTCACGCTCACGCAATAACTGACTTTGGAAGTTGGCGATTTCACGAATGGTGTTTTCATTCAACAATGCCTTAAAACGCGCTTCAAAACGGGGCAGACCATCGGCGTTCAGACTGTCCAGTACGGCTTCATACTCATGCGCAGCACGCACATCGATATCCATTTCCTGGCTCAGTAAGGGGTAGGCCTGATGAAAATCGGTCATGGCCTTAATCACCCGATCCCGCAAGCGCGTCAGCTTTCCATCCACACTCTGAATCTGTTTACCCAGTGCGGCGCGCAGTGCCTGTTCATGACCGGTACAGGATTCCACCGTGTGCTTCACATCACCCAGTTCCGCTTTGGCGAATGCATCCAGACGCTCGGCATACGCGTCGAGCACATCCCCCTGCTCTGCCAACATATCCTGCAAGGTTTGCTGCATAGCGACTGCATCTTCCCGCTTTTGCTCGGTTTTGGCACATTCCGCACGACGGTGTAATAAAGCATCTTCGTCCTTTGCCAATATCTGCAATACTGTCTCACGCTGTTTGGCCAGCAAACGCAGTTGATCCGATGCCGCCTCCAGTGTGGCTTTTTCCGCACTCAAGCTTTCCACTTCAGCCGCCAGCGGGCGCCAGTTAATATCCTGAAAATCGATATAGGCTTCCAGCTTATTCAACAGGGACAGACGCGCTTGCTTGGCTTTGAGCGACTGCTGCAAGGCACTGATCTGCGTACCCAGTGCTGCCAATGCCTGCTGCGCCTGTGTGGCTTCAGCCTCCAGGACGGCAATTTTCTCGGCATTACTCCAACCCAGCACAAAACGGCGTTTATCATGGAGTGCATGGCGATCATCTTTTTCATGGCGACCACCCTTCGCCTTGATCTGCCCGGTGATACTGATGGCGCGGCTTTCCCTGCGAAAGCTCGCCATATCGGTGCAACAGGCATAATCAAACCGCAGTGCCAACTCCTGCTGCAACCAATCGTAAAATTCAGAGTCGGGTTTAACCTCCAATTTATGCACCAACGATGCCGCATGCTGCGGGCTATGCGATTGCACATGCGCGCGCACCCGATAAAACACCAATCGACCTTTCAAATGGTTCTCATTCACCCATTTAACGACCTGGGCATAGTGCTGATCGGATACCAGCATCGACAAGGCGAAATTGTGCAACAATCGCTCTGCCGCACCCTGCCAGTCACGTTCCTGCTCGCGCACCTGAACCAACTCACCCGCAAACGGCATGGCCTGTTCATCCACGCCCAACTCACGGCACAAGCGCGCGCGAATGACGATTTGTTGTTCAGGAATATTGCTTTTGCGCTGTTTCAGACTCTTGATCTCCAGCGCTTGCGCTTCGCATTCCCGCTTGCCGGCTGCCAAATCCGCACCCAGTTCGTTCATGCTGTTTTGCGCCTGCGCCTCTTCATCCTGCAGTGTCTGCTGCATGGCAATGCAATCCTGCTTGTGTTGCAGAAAGGCATCGACATCCTTGACGGCAGCGAGTTCAAGCTGAGCAATCAAATCATCGTAATACCTGGCTCGCTGCAAGCAGCTGGCCTTCTGCGCCTCTTTCTCCCGGATGCGCTGTTCCAGTGCGGCGATGCGATCACCGCCCTGATCGGCAATCGCCCGCTCCAGTTCGCGTTCCTGCTGTTTGCCTTGCTCGACCTTATCCGTGAGTTGCACGATACGCTGCTGCAAACGCTCCAGCTCGGCATCCAGTTTTTTGATGCGTGCGACAAGCAACACCGATTTCAGATTGGCAAAATAAGCCTGCAGGGCATTGCGGCAGCCATCCAGCTCATCTTTCTCATGCGCAAGCGTTTCATGTTGATGACAATCCGCCGCCAACGGTTGCAACAAGCTGAGCTGTTTTTTCGCCGTCAGCACCGCTTTATGGGCGCGATCCAGATCATCAAAATG
>CAZDFL010000205.1:0-2193 GCA_964504835.1 uncultured Zetaproteobacteria bacterium | reverse complement strand
ATGAGGAGCATGAGCTGGAGCCTTCGGCAACTATCCGGAAATTCCGGATAGTTCAAAAAGAAGGGACTCGTAATGTGACTCGCAGTGTCGATTTCTACAATCTCGATATGATTATTTCAGTCGGTTATCGAGTGAAGAGTCATGTCGCCACCCGGTTTCGCATTTGGGCGACGCAGCAGCTCAGGGAGTACATTGTTAAAGGCTTTGTGCTGGATGATGATCGATTGAAAAATCCGGATCAGCCTTTCGATTACTTCGATGAGCTGACTCGCCGCATTCAGGATATACGCACCTCGGAACGGCGTTTCTACCAGAAAATCACAGATATCTACGCCACCAGTATTGATTACGACCCCACACTGGAAATCAGCATTCAATTTTTCAAAACGGTGCAGAACAAGATGCATTGGGCAATTACTGGCCAGACTGCTGCCGAAATCATTCATGCCCGCGCCGATGCAGATCAAGTCAATATGGGGCTGACAAACTGGCGCGGTACCAAGGTGCGTAAGCAGGATGTGACTGTGGCCAAAAATTACCTGGATGAAGAAGAACTGGCCGCACTGAATAATCTGGTGGAACAATATCTGATCTTCGCCGAAGGCCAGGCGATGCGCCGCATCCCCATGCACATGGCGGACTGGATTCACAAGCTCGATGCTTTTCTTAACATCAATGATCGCGATATTCTGACCCATGCAGGGAAAATCAGTCACGATATGGCCTGCCAGTTAGCCAATGATGAATATGGGAAATTCACTCTCAAGCGAATTGCCGAACAAGATTTAAGTGCCAGTGATTTTGATCACCTGATTCATCAGTTGCCCGATCAAAAAAATCAGAAATAATGGCGCATATGGGAAAATCGGCGAAACTGGAAAATATTGAATATCTTACCGATGGAAATGGAACAATTTCCCTTGGTCGATTTGGCCCTGCACGTTGCGCGGCAGTAGCGACCGATTTTGATCAAGGTCTGGCCATGCTGGTTCGCAGACCGGGTGAATCACTTTTGGAGTTGTTGCAACGATTGGATGCAGCCATCGAAGATGCTTATGAGCGGGATATCTATGCAGATGAGATAAACACGTGATGGACTGTTATACAGGGAACATATTTGACGCATCACACCAAGTTTTAGAATAATATGCTCATCCAGCAAAAAACCTCAAGCAAACCAACATGGAGTATGCTCAAGCGCAACTTGGCTAGGTTGGAGCAGAAGGAATTACTTGCTCTGATCCGTGATCTCTACAATGCCAACAAAGACAACCAGGCATTCTTGCATGCCCGGTTCGCTTTGGGAGATGATGTCCTGGAGCCATACAAGAAAGCTATATACCGCTGGGTATGTCCGGATGTCATGCACAATCAGACACAGCGATACTCTATATCGAAAGCTAAAAAAGCGATTTCCGACTATAAACGCGCCGTTGGCCAACCAGAGGGCATGGCTGAATTGTCGGTTTTTTACTGCGAATCATGTGCCGATTACCTGAGCTTTTGCGGCATGGATGATGATGGCTACTTTGATGCTATGGTGCGTATGTTTGAGCAAGCATTGACAATCATCAGTCAATTGGAGCTTACTGAGCAAGATGCTTTTGTAGATCGTCTCGATGAAGTCCGCCTTCGTGAAAGCCATTCATGGTGCTATTATGTAGTCGATGAGATGAATGCACTAATGGATCAATTCAGGCTTGATGAAAGTGAACTATGATAGCCAGAATGAATTACAGCGGTTGCATGATGAAAACAAACGGCTGAAATCACTGTTGAATCAGCATGGTATTGCTTGGGAACAAAAGGCCGAAACCAGAGTCGTTCCAAATACTGCTGCTAATAAACCTGTCAGCGGGCTATCCATTAAAGATAAAATCACTCTGTTCAGACGACTGTTTCGAGGGCGGGATGATGTTTACCCTCAACGCTGGGAATCCGCCAAAGGGAAGTCGGGGTATTCCCCGGCATGTGGTAATGAGTGGAAACGGGGCGTGTGTCATAAACCTCGGGTAAAATGCGGCGAGTGCAGCAAGCGGATGCTACTGCCTGTTTCCGACGAAGTGATTTTTAATCACCTATCCGGCAAGCAAACTGTTGGTGTCTATCCATTATTGAACAACGATTATTGCTGCTTCCTTGCTGTTGATTTTGATAAACAGGAGTGGCGTGAAGATGCAGGTGGATTCATGC
>CAZDFL010000204.1:0-2198 GCA_964504835.1 uncultured Zetaproteobacteria bacterium | reverse complement strand
TATCTGGGCCTGCCGAGCGAGGGTGCATTCGCCGGTCGCGGCGTTTCCGCCTGCGCGACCTGCGACGGTTTTTTCTATCGAGGTAAAGATGTGGCCGTGGTTGGCGGCGGCGATACGGCAGTTGAAGAAGCCATTTATCTGGCCAATTTATGTAACAAGGTAACGCTGATTCACCGGCGCGATGCGCTGCGCGCCGAGCCGATTATGCAGGATAAATTGCTGGCCACAGAAAATGTCGACGTTGCATGGAACAGCACCACGGAAGAAATCCTCGGTGATGAATCCGGCGTTACCGGCATCCGCCTGAAATCAACGTTGGATGATTCGATTCGCGATGTGGATGTACATGGCGTATTCATTGCCATTGGCCACAAACCGAACACCGATTTCCTCAAGGGTGAACTGGAGATGGATGACACCGGTTATCTGATCACCCAGGGCAAGAGTACGGCCACGTCGGTTGAAGGCGTATTTGCCGCCGGTGATGTGGCCGATCCGGTGTACCGTCAGGCTGTCACCTCCGCCGGTGAAGGGTGTAAAGCCGCACTCGATGCCGAGCGCTGGCTGACTGCGCAGGATTAAACGCCGCATGGCAACAATCGGGCGACCTTCAGCCGTTCTGCTGGATCGTGACGGCGTGATTAATTTCGATTCGCCGGATTATATTCTTGCTCCTGAGCAATGGTTACCGATTCCCGGTTCGCTGGAGGCAATCGCCCGATTGAATAAAGCAGGCATTGCCGTAGCCATTGTCAGCAACCAGTCCGGGCTTGGTCGCGGCATGATAGATCAGAACACATTCAATACCATTCACGCCAAAATGATGCTGGCGATTGAACAAGCTGGCGGTTTTATCACCCATGTTGCCTATTGCCCTCATACGCCGGATGATGACTGCAACTGCCGCAAACCCAGACCGGGCATGGTCGTGGACAGTATAACCGCCTGTAGCGCAACAACGGACAAGACCATCATGATCGGAGATTCGGTGCGCGATATGCAGGCTGCCCATGCGGCTGGCGTAACGGGGATACTGGTACAAAGTGGTTATGGCGATGCAGATACCATCGTGCAAACAACGCGTTCGTTCATGCCTGAGGTGCAGGCATTCGATAATTTGGCCGCTGCTGTTAATGCTATGCTGGGTGAAGGATAATAATGCTGCTCATCCGTTCGGCTCTGTTTAACCTGTGTTTCCTGTTGATCACGCCGTTGTTTTCACTGTTACTCATCCTGTTCAGGCCGCTCGGTTTTTCTGCTTCATGGGTCTGGGCCAGAATGTGGTCAAAGACTACGTTTCTTCTACTCAGACTACTGTGCGGCATCCGCATTGTTATCGAAGGGGCGGAGCACATGCCCGACCACGCCTGCGTGGTGATGGCCAAACATCAATCGGCGGCAGAAACCGTGGCCATGCCGATTCTCGTACCGCCCTACACATGGATTCTGAAACGCGAGTTATTCTATATCCCGTTTTTCGGCTGGGCGCTGGCCTTAATGGGCACGATTGGCATTCGTCGTGGCTCACCACGTGAAGCCATCAAACAGGTGATGCGCGACGGCCAGTCGAAGCTGGGGCAGGGCTTATGGGTGGTGATTTTTCCGGAGGGTACGCGTGCGGCGGCAGGCACAACAGGCAACTATCAGCCGGGCGGAGCCATTCTGGCCCAGAAAGCCAAATCAGGCATCTTGCCGATGGCGCACAATGCCGGCGTACTGTGGCCCAAACGCGGCTTTATCAAAACACCGGGCACGATCACCTTCCGATTTCTGCCTTATATCCCGGCTGAAGAAGTGACATCAGTCAAACGGGCTGAGTTAATGGCACGTCTGGAAAAGGATATCGAGGCCGCCACCCGCGAATTAGGCGGATAGTCCGACAAGCAAACCTGCCGGAACCTCGCTGGCATCATATAGATTACAACCTGATTGCAACTGAATCCGGCACCCAACTTCGAGGCCACCCAACGGCAATTGCATGACCGCTTTCGGTCTTTGATTCAACCGGTCGATGCAACACATACATTAAATCTCTCTGATGGTGTTTCAAAGTTTAAGGTCTGTCTCGGACGCTCATTTAAACTGAATGAATGGGGCGATATTCAACTTTCAAGACCCCAAGCGACCCCAAGCACCGCTTAAATATATAGACTTACTTTACTGGTTGATATGCTAGGAGTCTGTCGGACTTTCCCATC
>CAZDFL010000203.1:0-2208 GCA_964504835.1 uncultured Zetaproteobacteria bacterium | reverse complement strand
CAAATAGAATTTAGGCATTAAAAGCCATTATATTGCATGGACCACATATCGTTCATGCATTTCTAACTTGAATGTCTTTGACTTTCCTCTGCGTCCTTTGCGCCCTCTGCGGTGAGGGATTTTGACTGTGGTTTTATCCTGTGCGTGACGCTGTGTTCTAATCTTCATAGGTTGCTGCGCATGATTGAATTAATAAGAATATCCGACCTTGTCAGCCTGCAAATCCTCAGTGATGTGTTGGCCTCAAAAAATATCGTATTTCGCGTCGAGAATGCTGGCATGAATGCACTGATGCCGTTGCCGACGGTGATGGATGCACGCGTGCTGGTGGCGGAAGAAGATCAGGTAGCGGCCAGATTGATTGTGCAGGATTTGGAGCTGAATCAGTGATTGGCGGGGCGTTGGCATTAATCAGTGGCTTGCGTTTATTGCTGGGTCGCGCCGAGTTGCGTGCTATTTTATGGCGCATGGTTGCCTTGCTGTTGGTGCTGATGATCGTGTTTGCTTCAGCTACATTCTGGCTGGTCGATTATGTGACAGCATTGTGGATTCCTGCTGGCGATGCGTGGTACTGGCAGGTTCTGTCATGGCTGGCCGGGCTATTGGCTTTTGTGCTGGCGATGATTTGCGGCGTTGTGAGTTTTGTGATGTTTGGCACGGCAGTATCGGCTCCGTGGCTGGATGAACTGGCTGTGCGAACGGATGCTTTGTGCGGCATCGATGTGGTGGAGCAATCGTCCGGCTGGATGCAACTGGTGCTGCAAAGTCTGTCCAATTCGATACGCCCCTTGTTTGGTCTGCTGCTGTGGGGTGGGGCGGCACTGCTGTTTTTCTGGCTGCCGCCATTGGCAACAGCGATCTGGACGTATGGCGCGATTCGCTTTCTCAATTACGAACTCATTGATACGGCAGCCTCCCGGCGTGGCTGGGATTTCAATACACGCAAGCAGAAACTGAATGAACGGCGCTGGTTTTATTTTGGTTTTGCCGGGCTGGCGATGCTGCTGCTGATGGTGCCGCTGCTTAATTTGCTGGTGATTCCGGCTGCCGTGGTCGGCCTTGGCAAGCATTTGGCACACTTGCATTCTTCTGCATAATCCTTTAAGCTTCATTAGGCATACATGATTTGAACCTATTGCCCTGCTTTTTGCATGGCGATATAAATCGGCTAATGGTCAATCCATGGAGGAGTGCCTGAATGAGCCTGACGATCAATGATGTATTGACGCGTAAAATACAAACGATCTCTCCGGATATCATGCTGGCGGAAGCTGCCGGTTTGATGAGTGAACATCGTATATCCTGCCTGTTGGCTGTCGAGTCGGACAAGCCGGTTGGCATACTTACCGAAGCTGATCTGGTTCAAATTGCACATCTGCACATCGATCCGGAGCAAACGTGCATATCTGATTTTTTGTCCGCCCCTGTTATTTCAATAGAGAAAGATCAGAGCATTTACGATGCTTTTGATATGTTGCTGGAGTTTCAGGTCAGGCACTTGGTTGTTGTGCATCCGGATGGCCGCCTGAAAGGCATTCTGACGTTTAGCGATATTCTCAAAGCAGCCGAATTTGATGACTTCCTGCGTGTGAAGCCGGTCCGTGGCATCATGAGTTGCCATGTGGTGAGTGCAAGGCTCGAAACACCGTTGGATGAGGTGTTGACGCAGATGGATGAGAAACACCTTTCCTGCATGGTTGCGGTGGAGAGTGGAAAAGCGTGCGGTATTTTTACTGAACGCGATGTGGCGCGATTACTGGCATCCGATGTTGATCTTGATGCGTTGACGCTGGGCGAAGTCATGACTTCACCGTTGATGACCATGTGTGCTGATGATTCGATGCTCGATGCCGTTCTGATGATGCGGAAATACGGTTTCAGGCGCGTGGTGATTGTTGATGAGCAACAGCAACCGGTGGGTATTGTCACCCAGTTTGATGTGATTCGCGGCATGGAAAGCAAATCCATCCATCATTTTCAGACGCTCTATGATCAGATGGAAGGCCAGTTAGTGGTGGAGAAAATGGAACTGGAACGCATTGTTGGCGCGTCGCCTGCCGTGCTCTACCGCAGTGAATGGCGCAGCCAGGATCAAGGTTTTGTCACCACCTATATCAGCAGTTCCGTCACACCTACCTTGGGTTATGAGCGGCATGAATGCTTGCAACCAGGTTGGTGGCTTTCACATGTTCATCCTGATGATGCACG
>CAZDFL010000202.1:0-2271 GCA_964504835.1 uncultured Zetaproteobacteria bacterium | reverse complement strand
TTGAAGCTGCGAGGTTACAGCGCCAGCACCATAGATGTCTATGCCCGCGCAGTGCGCCGTCTGACTCAGCATTTCGATTGCGTCCCCGATCAACTCAGTATCGAGCAGATGGAAATCTATTTTGCCAATCTGGTGGATATCCGATCATGGGCCACCGTTCGAGTTGACCGTAATGGATTGCAGTTTTTCTGGAAGTTCGTTCTGAAACAGGATTGGCGTTGGGTGGAGATTATCAAACCGCCCAAAGTGCGCACCCTGCCCGACGTGCTTACCGTGGCAGAGGTTCAGCAACTGATCTCTGTCGCCAGAGAAGAGCGTTATCGTATTTTTGTGCTGACCACATATTCCATGGGCCTGCGCCTGAGCGAGACGCTGGCGCTGGAAGTCAGCGATATTGATGGTGCACGCCACCGTGTTCATATCCGCCGAGGTAAAGGCCACAAGGATCGTTTCGTGCCACTGCCCGATGCGACCTATCAGGCACTGCGTTCGTTCTGGGCTACACATCGCAATCCTCGCTTGCTGTTCCCTGCGTTTGTGGGTTCTGCCGAACGTATTCGTCAGGCCACATCACATATGGATAGAGGCAGCGTCCAGAAAGCGGTGAAGGTATTGCTGGCTGAGTGCGGTATAAAAAAAAGATTTCCGTCCACTCCCTGCGCCACAGCTTTGCCACCCACCTGCTAGAGAACGGCTTAAGCCTGCGTCATATCCAGCACATTCTCGGTCACAGTAGTCCTGTTACAACAGCCATCTATGCCCACCTCACCGATATCACCGAGCAGAACGCCACCGAAGCAGTCAACCACCTGGTCAATGCGTTAAACATCGCGCCAGAGAAGGCGTAAACCATGCAGATGGCAGCCCTGTTCAGGGAATATCAACAACCATTCGAAGCAAAATACGCTGGGCGCATACTGCCCAGCTACCGTAAAGCTATCGCAGCTATTATTCGCTGCCGCACACCGGAGGCGGGAACCATTCACACTTATTGCGCATCTTGTGACAAGAGCGAATGGCATGCGTGTTCATGCGGGCATCGCAGTTGTCCGCAGTGTCAGAATCATGAGGCATCCATCTGGCTGGAACGTCAGCGTGAAAAACTGTTGCCTGTCGATTACTTTTTGGCGACGTTCACATTGCCAGCCGAACTGCGTGATTTGGCATGGCAACATCAGAGGTTGGTCTATGCGGCGCTGTTTAACGCGGCCACGCAAACGATCAAATCCTTTGGTTTAAATCCCAAACATCTGGGCGCTCAGGTGGGCATGACGGCAGTGTTGCATACGCATAGTCGCAAGCTGGCATACCACCCGCACATTCATGTGGTGACTCCGGGCGGCGGCGTGGATATCAAACAGAGCTTGTGGAAACCCGGCAGTAAGAAATACCTGTTCAACGCATTTGCTCTGGCCAAGGTATTTCGCGGCAAACTGCTGCATGAGATTGGCAAAGCCGGTTTAAAGCTGCCTTCGTATATTCCGAAGAAGTGGGTGGTGGATTGTCGTCATGCCGGGCGGGGTGAATCGGCGCTTGAATACCTGTCGCGCTATCTCTATCGAGGCGTGGTCAGTGAATCCAATATCATTGCCAATGATGATGGCCAGGTGACGTTTCGTTATACAGACGGAAGAAGTAAAGAAACCCGCACTGAAACATTGCCTGGCGAGGATTTTGTTTGGCGCGTGATCCAGCATGTACTGCCGCGCGGCTTTCATCGGGTGCGTGACTATGGATTTTTGCATCACAACGCCCGCAAACTTTTGCATCTGCTGCAACTGATTCTGCGGGTAGTGATCAAAGCGAAACCAAAACAGGAGCGTCCGGCATTTTGCTGTTCCGCCTGTGGTCAGCCGATGGTGGTGACTGGCGTATCACGCCCGAGTGCATCAAAACGATTCAGGCAGCAGATGATTCTATCACCGCCCCAAGTGGCGGCATCCGGTTTGTAAATGTAAACGCTGATCGTTCAGTGTATGCAATGGCATGGCCTCTGGGAGGTCAGAATTGTTTGTGCTTGTGTGCAAGGAAACGGCGAAAAATCCGTATTTTCTGAGTGAAAATAGCTGGATACATGAGGGGGAATGGAGATGAAAAACATGGCTACATCCAAAATCCGACAGTCTGATGCAGACCTTTGCTCTGAATAGAATGAGCTGATTTCGATTAATTTTCTATAGCGCTGTCGTATTCATCAACGCGATACTGACCGGGCTCGTACAACCACAGGATAAGATCGCGGCTGCGCGCGATCTATCCTTATTCGTTATG
>CAZDFL010000201.1:0-2359 GCA_964504835.1 uncultured Zetaproteobacteria bacterium | reverse complement strand
TTATGTTTTGGTTTTCTCTGCTTTTCCTCTGTGCTCTCTGTGTACTCTGTGGTGAGAATCTTTTGATTTTATGATTTTTATTTCTTGTACCGTTGCACGAGATATTTTTCGTAAGGGACTAATCCGTCGCTTCGGCAAACGGTCGCCAGAAGCGCTGCATGGTTTCACTCGGCGTAAATTCCGGCAGATTCTCGAACCACTGGCGAATCAGCGGTGCATCTTCGGCCATATTCAGCAGCCGGAATCCGGCATCACCATGCTGACGCGTACCGACAGCATCGCCACCGCCGCGTAAGCTTAGATCGGCTTCGGCCAGTTCCAGCCCGTCATGCGTATGAACCATCTGTTTTAATCGCGCCATAGCCGTTTCAGAAATCTGCTCACCGGCAATCAGCATGCAATAGCTCTGTACGGTCGAGCGTCCTACCCGGCCACGCAGCTGATGCAGTTGCGCCAGACCGTAGGCTTCGGCCTGTTCGATCACAATCAGATGCGCTTCAGGCACATCCACGCCCACCTCGACAACCGTGGTAGACACCAGAATTTCACTCGCACCCGTTGTGAAAGCTGCCAGCGCTGCTTGCTTGTCTTTCGATTTCATGCGCCCGTGCAAACCCAACACATTGGCATCGGGAAAATATCCTTTGAGCAAATCCACCCGCTGATCAACCGAAACGCCATCTTCATCTTCATCAATACGCGGCACGATCCAGTAAATACGCCCGCCTGCATCGAGTATACGCTGCATACCACCCACCAGCGGCTGCATCTTATCTGATTTGATCACCCGCGTTTCCACCGCTTTGCGGCCCGGCGGCATGCCGCGCATAATCGATAAATCCATATCGCCGTAGAGTGAGAGCGCCAGCGTGCGCGGAATCGGCGTAGCGGTCATGCCAAGCAAATGAATGGGTTCATTCTCACTATGCTGTTTTTCGGCCAGCGCCCAGCGCTGACGTACGCCGAAACGATGCTGTTCATCCACCAGCGCCAAGGCCAGATGATCAAATACCACATCATCCGTCAGCAAGGCATGGGTGCCCACAATCAGTTTTAGCCTTCCATGCAGTAAATCCGCCAATATAGCGCGCCGCACTTTGGTTTTGCTGCTGCCGGTCAGCAGGGCGATGTCCAGACCAAGCGGTTCAAACAGCGATTGCAGGGTGTTGGCATGTTGCTGAGCCAACACTTCAGTTGGTGCCAGCAGTGCCGCCTGATAACCATTGCCTGCCGTCATAGCCATGGCCAGAGCCGCAACCCATGTTTTGCCCGCTCCGACATCGCCTTGCAATAAACGGTGCATGCGCAGCCCTGATTGCAGATCAGTTGAAATCTCCTGCCACGCCTGCTGTTGCGCGCTGGTCAGTGGATAGGGAAATGATGCCAGCAATTGATCGTTGGCCTGCGAATTTTTCAGTGCCAGCGCCTTGCACTCGGCCTTACACTTTTTCTCCCGCATCAAATGCAGATAAACAATCACTTCTTCACTTTTAAGCCGCGTATCAGCTTTCTTGATGGCATTTTCACCCAGCGTATCCGGTGCATGTAGTTGTTTAAACGCCTGCCGAAGCGTGGACATGGATTCACCCAGCACCGCATCCAGCGGACTGGCCGCAGTTGTTGGCAGCAATGCCAATACATGCTTAATCATGGTGTGGATGCGTTTGCCACCCAATCCGGCCAATGATGCATAGACCGGCTGAAAACCGGGCTGAAAGGCTTCCGCCACGCACCAATCGGGATGATTCATCTGCAAAGATCCATTCCAGTTCTCAGGCATACCGCGCAGGGAAATTTCACGTCCTTCACTCAAACGGGCATCGGTCATCATATAACCGGAATGGAAAAAATTGAGCGAAATCTGCCCGGAATCATCCGCCAGCTTCAACACCACCTGCCGACTGCGCCCGAAACCGCGCGCCTGCCGGGACACAATCCGCCCGCAAATCCGCGCGCTTTCCCCTTCTACCAGACGATTCACCGGCACAATTTGGCGATCATCCAGATAGTTTTTGGGCAAGTGCAACAACAAATCACCCAGACAATGCACATCACGCCCCTTCAGCCGCTTTTCCAGCGTAGCTCCGATTCCGGGGATTGTAGTCAACGGTCTGGCAAACAGCGTATACATGGGCTGATATTGACTGATGATCCCAAGCTTCTCAACCCGAGGCAGTTCGCGCTAATGTTTCGTTGCAATATTTTACTTGTATGCCGGGATACATTCACCTAAAGTGCGCCGCGTTTTACGGAGGTATAGTTATGGCTAAACGTTGTGAAGTATGTGGAAAAGGACCGATGGCAGGCAATAATGTCAGCCACGCGCATAATACGACCCGTCGTCGTTTTCTGCCCAACC
>CAZDFL010000200.1:0-2363 GCA_964504835.1 uncultured Zetaproteobacteria bacterium | reverse complement strand
CGGGCTGTAAAGCCCAGTTTTCGCGACGCATCCATTTGCAGCGTGGTGGTGATAAACGGAGGTGAAGGCTGTTGTCTGGCCTGTTTTTTCTGCACATCAGCAACTCGAAAGCTGGCTTTCTCAACCCGGCGTGCCATCACTTTGGCACTCACTCCGTCAGTAATGGAAAACTTGCTCAGCTTGTTGCCATCCACAGCACTCAGTTGAGCCTGAAAGCCTGATTTTCCGGTCTCGCATTCCGTATCAATCGTCCAGAATTCTTTCGGGTTGAAATCACGAATCTGCTGTTCGCGCTCACAAATCAGGCGCAGCGCCACCGATTGCACCCGGCCTGCCGATAAACCGCTGCGAATCTTGCGCCATAATAAGGGCGACAGGGTAAAACCAACCAGATAATCCAGTGCGCTACGCGCCTGCTGCGCATCGACCAGTTGCAGATCCACTTCGCCCGGATTTTCAACGGCTGTAGTAATGGCTTTCTTGGTGATTTCATTAAAGGTGATGCGCTGAATTCGTTTACCATCGAGAGAGCCACGGTCACGCAAGACTTCTGCCACATGCCAGGCAATGGCTTCACCCTCGCGATCCAGATCGCTTGCGAGAATGAGGGTATCAGCCCGCTTCATGGCTTTATCAATAGCATCGATACGTTTTTTCTTGTCTTCAATAATCTGATACTTGATGGCGAAGTCGTTATCCGGATCCACTGAGCCGTCTTTCTTGGGAAAGGCGCGGACATGGCCGTAACTGGCCAATACTTTATAGCCTTTACCCAGATATTTTTCGATGGTTTTTGCTTTGGCGGGGGACTCCACCACGACAACTGCGCTCATATTCGATGCAACTCCACGGACAACATATAACGGCTACCGGGCAAGCGTTCAATCACACCCTGTAGCTCAAGGCGCAGCACGATGGGGGAAAGCTCAGGCACGGTCAAGCCGGAAGTTTCAGCCAGATGATCCACATGCATGCTTCCACCAGCCAGTGCCTGCAACAGTTTTAACTCACCAGCATCGGCTGGTTGATAGGTTTTTCCGTTAACATTGCTACCCGGATCGAGGGACATCCACCCCATATTTTGCAAGATATCGTCGGCATTTTCTACCAGTACAGCGCCTTCGCGAATTAACAGATGACAACCGGCATGCTTGCCACCGAGCACCGAGCCCGGCACGGCAAATACCTCGCGCCCGTAATCAAGTGCTTGTCTGGCGGTAATCAGGGAGCCCGAGCGCACATCCGCCTCCATCACCAGCGTGGCATGACTCAATCCGGCAATAATACGGTTGCGACGTGGAAAATGTTCTGGTCTGGCGCTGATTTCCGGCAGGAACTCGCTGACCACACAGCCTTGAGCCGCAATCGCTTCGACCTGCCGCTGCTGTTGTTCTGATAATGTCGCCAGTCCGCAGCCGAGCACGGCAATGGTGGATGAATCCCCCTCCAGCGCGCCGCCATGCGCTGCCGCATCAATGCCATAAGCCATGCCGCTGACAATGCAAATCTGATGATTGGATAAATAGCTGCACCAGCGCCGGGTAATGATGCTGCTTTCGCGGCTGGCTCGGCGTGCGCCGACCACAGCCAGCATACGGGTGCTGCTCAGGCTGTCTGCATCGCCCTGATAAAACAGTAGCAGCGGAGCATCCTCGAATGATTCCAGCGAAGTCGGCCAGTGCGCATCATCCGGGCAGAGCAGGGCAATGTCCTGTTGCCGACACAGTTTGATTGCAGCTTCGACGGTCTGATCAATATTTTTCTTCAGCGCCGAGATTGCAGCCGGGCCGATACCATCAATGGTTTGCAGTTCGCGTATCGGCAAAGACCACAGGTTTTCAATGCCGCCGACAGCCTGCACCAGTTTACGCCCTGTCACAGGCCCGATGCCATGCACCATCGCCAGCCGCAGCCATACCAACGCCTTATCCGAGATCATCATTTCACCCTGCGGGCGTGCCTAGCGCGCCCACTTCTCAGGCCGTTGCTATTGTGGTGGTGAGCTATGGATCGAATCGCCGATATTGATCGGCGCTGTCGATTTGGTAATCAAGGCAATCGATGCTTGCGGCTGTGTTGCCAGCACCAGCACTTCGCCAATTCGCTCTTCCGGCAATAACACCTCACCGCCAGATACTTTGTCCTTAACCAACCGCCCTGCTTTGTAAACGGATAGTCGCATGCCGGCTTCCAGCCCGTCTTTTAGACCCAGGCTGATGCCAAGCACCTGATGCTGGGCCGCCTCATACGCTTCGTTACGAATATAGACCACTGTACCGACCAAATGGGTGCGCGGTTGTTTGAGTATGAGATGATGATCAATCTTCCGAGCGGGCATGATGCGGTCACCTCGTGATAGTTCC
>CAZDFL010000199.1:0-2412 GCA_964504835.1 uncultured Zetaproteobacteria bacterium | reverse complement strand
CGGCTGCGGCATGGACAAGAAAACAATAGAAAAAATGTTTGATCCCTTTTTTACCACCAAGTTCACGGGGCGGGGGCTGGGCATGAGTGCTGTTTTGGGCATTGTACGTGGTCACCATGGCGCTATTCGTGTGAAAAGCCAGCCGGGGAAAGGTACAAGCTTCAGAATTTTATTGCCTGTCAGCGATATCAAAAGTAGCCCTCCGCCTATTGCAGAAGCTGAGCCTGAGCACACAAGTCACTGCAAAGGAAGCGTACTGATTGTCGATGATGAATCACTAATCAGGGAAGTTGCCAGCGCCATGCTCAAGGATATCGGCTTTGATATTATTGAAGCTGCCGATGGCGAAGAGGCTGTGGCGCTTTACTGCCAGCACCAGTCAATCATCCGGGCAGTGCTGCTGGATATGACCATGCCAAAAATGGATGGAAAAACTTGTTTTACCGAACTGAAGAAAATCAACCCGGATGTTCGGGTGCTGCTTTCCAGCGGTTACAGTGAACAAGATATTAACAAACTGTTTGCCGAACATACCCCCGCCGGTTTTATCCAGAAACCCTATATGCCAAAAGCCCTGCAACAGAAAATGGAAGAAATCCTGAGCTGACCTCCACTTTTTGGCACCGGGCTTGCTGAATAGCCTGTATGGGACCTGATTCAGTTATTCAAATCGGCAGTGAAGCACTCAAAATGGTGCTCTTGATTTCACTGCCCATGCTGGGCGTAGCGCTTGTGGTCGGCATTGCCATTTCGCTATTCCAGGCGGTGACCCAGATCCAGGAAATGACACTGACCTTTGTGCCAAAAATCATCGCTGTATTTTCTGCCATCATTATAGCCGCCCCGTGGATGACGGAACAAATGATATCCTTTACCCGCAACCTGTTCTCGATGATCCCAACGCTAACCCAATAGCGGGGAGCATCAGCATGGATTTCCCCTGGTTTGATATTCAACACATCATCATCGCTCTGCTGGTGCTGCTACGCATTGGTGCCCTGATTATCCTGTTGCCGGTATTGGGACATCAACTGATACCAGCACAGATCAAAGTCGGCCTGATTGTGCTGCTCACCGTGCTGGTTTATCCACTGGTTGAGCATCAGGTTGAAGCCATCAGCCTCGAACCGATCACCTTCGCCGTGATCGCCATGCAGGAAATACTGATTGCAGCAGCGCTGGCTCTGTTTGCCCAGCTTATTTTTACTGCCGCCCAGTTTGCCGGACAACTCATGAGTTTCCAGATGGGCATGACTGTGGCCAATATATTCGACCCGGCCACCCATAGCCAACAGTCGATATTATCACTGCTGGCGATGACGCTGGCCATGTTATTATGGCTGCTTTCAGGCGCTCACCATATGTTTCTGCATAGCCTGATTGATTCATTTACCCTGTTTCCGATCAACCATAACTGGTCATTCCCCGCCCTGATGCAATTAACCGATGCGGCCGCAAACATGTTTGCATTAGCCCTGAAACTGGCAGCACCGATTATGCTGCTATTAACGTTTCTATATGTTGCGCTGGGGCTTCTATCCCGTGCAGTACCACAAATTCAGGTGTTTTTTATCAGTTTTCCACTGACTGTCGGAGCCGGTCTGGTGGCTTTTGCGCTCGGCATGCCTGCCTTTGTTTACCTGATGAATGATGCCTTCGTATCACTGTCCGGCGACGTACCATTGTTCCTGCACCACCTGGCCGGTGGATAAGCCATGGCCGACGAACAGGACAAGAGCCAGCAAACCGAAGAGGCATCCGACAAACGACTCGAAGATGCGCGCAAAAAAGGACAGGTACCGAGCAGCAAGGAACCATCAACGGCAATATCGTTCCTGGTACTGTCTCTGATTGTTGTCACCGGTCTGGGCGGCTGGCTGGCTGATTCATTGATGCAGATGATGCGCTTTTACCTGTCTGGAAAATCGTCGCTGGACGCAACAGGGGAAGGTATGCAGAACCTGTTAATATCCGCCAGTGCCGATATGGCCATGATTATTATACCTATCGCGCTGCCAATTCTGCTGCTCGGTATTCTGGTTACGTTTCTGGTCTCAGGCCCGGTGTTCACCTTTGAAACATTACAGCCGAAACTGGAGAAAATAAGCCCGCTGAAAGGGCTCAAACGATTGTTTTCGACCAAATCACTGGCCGAATTCATCAAATCCATTCTAAAATTGATCATCATCAGCAGCGTTTGTGCTACCATCGTGTCCGGTCTGTTTCCGGCCATTCTGGGCTCCGCCCTGCAAAGTCCATCCGAGATTGCTGCACTGGCTGTAACAGGCAGCGTGAAAATCATCACACTGGTTGCCATTATATTTGGCTTTATGGCCATGGCCGATGTGCTGTACCAGCGCTGGGAACATATGAAATCGATGCGCATGTCGAAAAAAGAACAGCGCGATGAAC
>CAZDFL010000198.1:0-2431 GCA_964504835.1 uncultured Zetaproteobacteria bacterium | reverse complement strand
GATTATTTTGGTATGCGTTTGAATCAGAAAAAAATTACTGCGGCCGATTTCAGGCCGGCGTTTTTGAATAACCCCGGCTATATCAATAACTACCAAACGCGACTGAATGTCAGCATGCCTGTTTATCAGGGCGGAGCACTGTGGGCTGGTAAAAAACAGGCCGATCATCAGGCTGAAGCGGCAGTACTGGGGCATGCTGCCATGCGCCAGCAGGTGATTTATCAGACCATTGCTGCTTATGTGCAAGCACGGGCGGCCTATGCTGCGATTCATGCCATGCAGACAGCGGTAGGAGCGGCTGAAAAGCGCTATCAGGATACGCAGGCGTTGCATAAACGCGGCGTGTTGCTCACCAGTGATGTGATGGATGCGCATGTGCATTTGCTGCGCAGTCGATTGCAACTGAAACAGGCCAATAATGCCTATGCTCAGGCCAACGAAGTATTGCAGCGTGTGCTGGGACTGGCTAGCGGGACGATACTGAACATCAATGAAGAGCCGCATCTTGGAGCAGACGACTGGACGCAGGAGCAAGCTGTAGCGCAGGCCATGCTGTTGCGACCTGATTTGAAAGCGCTACAAGAGGCTTATCAGGCCAGTCAGGCCGCAGTGGATGCAAGCAGGGCGGCATTTCGTCCGCGAGTCGATCTGGTGGCAGGGCAGGAGTGGAATGCTGGCACTCCCTCGCTAAAAAACCGTAATAGCATGATTGGCGCAACGGTCAGCATGAATCTGTTTGCCGGTGGTGCGGATCGGGCGAAAACACGAGTATCTCGTGCCAAACAGATTGCTTTGGAACTGAAACTGGCCGATCACAAACAACAGATTCACAATGAGGTAAGCCATGCATGGCGCATGTTGGATGAAAGCAGGGCGCGCCAAAGTAGTGAAGGCGAGGCACTGAAGCAAAGCGAAGAATCGCTACGCATCAAATCGCTGCGCTATGAGCAGGGTCTATCCAAAACATCCGATTTGCTTGATGCCCAAGTGCAGGTGGATACGACACGGCTATCGAGTATTCGAGCTAAATATGATGTCACGATTGCCCAAGCTGCGCTGCAACTGGCTGTGGGCGCATTGAATGAGGGAGTGATCCGATGAAAAAGAGATTTTTGCTGATGCTGATGGCAGTTATATCGTTGCAGGCTTGCAGCGATGATAGCAGCAAGCCGGTAGCGGTGCAGAGCAGTATCACACAAGCCAAAACGATGACGCTGAAATCAATCCATGTGGATGCACATTATGTAACCAGCGGAACGGTCACATCCGATCATCGCGTTTCGATCAGTTCGCGCATTTCCGGCTATATCCGTAAACTATCCGTGCGCGAAGGCGATCGTGTCAAAAAAGGACAAGTGCTGGTGCGGGTCGATCCGGTCAATGCCAGACAGGCGCTGGTACAGGCCGAGGCAGATCTGGCCGATGCAAAAGCGGATAAGCAGCGTTATGAATCCTTGTATCGTGATCATGCCGCCAGCAAACAGCAACTGGATCGGGTACGTCTGCGTTACAAGGTGACCCGTTCGCAAGTGGCGCAGGCGCGCAATCAACTGGGCTATGCTGAAGTGCTGTCGCCGGTGAATGGCGTCGTGGTGGAAAAACGTTTGAGTAAAGGGGATCTGGCGCAGCCGGGTGCGGCGATTCTGACACTTGAAGATCCGACCAGCCTGCTGGTGAATACCTATGTATCCGAACAGTTTGTCATCGGTATTCATATCGGCGACAAGGTGGATGTGGATATTCCTTCGATGCAACGCCGCATTACCGGTGTGGTGCGTCAGGTGGTGGAAGCCGCCGATGCCGTATCGCATCAGTTTATGATTAAAATCGCCCTGCCATCTGATCCGGCCATTCATCCGGGCATGTATGCCCAGGTCGGCTTCGCCGTGGGCACGCGCCGGGCACTGCTGGTGCCACAGGCTGCTGTGGTGAACATGGCCGGTTTATACGGTATCTATATTGTCGATGACGATGGTGTTGCTCATTATCGACAGATTCGTCCGGGCGAGCAGGTCAATGCTGGCAAGGTCGAAGTGCTGGCCGGCTTGCACGATGGTGATCGCATAGCTTGGGATGCAAAGCCTGCGTTGCAAAGCGGTATGAAAGTGCAGGGCAC
This sequence comes from uncultured Zetaproteobacteria bacterium, assembly GCA_964504835.1. Lineage (GTDB taxonomy): Bacteria > Pseudomonadota > Zetaproteobacteria > Mariprofundales > Mariprofundaceae > Mariprofundus. Next base: position 315 of record CAZDFL010000198.1, on the reverse strand, counting down.
ACAGCATGCAAAAAAATGAATCACTGAATATTGCCGGTCGCTTTGGCAAGGCGGCGATGTTCTCCAATCTGACGCCGATGCTCAGTGTATTGATCTTCCTGATCGGTGTATTGGCGCTGATGGTCACACCGCGTGAGGAGAACCCGTCCATTGATGTACCCGCCGCCAATGTGATTGTGCAGATGCAGGGCGCTTCACCTGAAGAGGTGCAGAATCTGATTCTGCGTCCGTTGGAGATGATTCTGCGTGAAATGACCGGGGTGGATCACACCTACGGCGTTGCGCTGGATTCACAAGCCGTGGTGACGGTGATGT
>CAZDFL010000197.1:0-2452 GCA_964504835.1 uncultured Zetaproteobacteria bacterium | reverse complement strand
GCCAGTATTGGCGGTATCCGCAAGGATATTCCGGAAGTGATGAAAGGCTTTTCGGCCATGGCCGGGGCGGCGCTGGAAGATGGGGCGCTGAGCAAGAAAACCAAGGAACTGATTGCCCTGTCGATTGGCGTGTCCGGGCACTGCAAGGGCTGTATCGGTTTTCATGTCAAGGCGCTGATTACGCTCGGCGTGACACGCGATGAACTGGCTGAAGCGCTCGGCATGGCGATTTATATGGGTGGTGGCCCGTCACTGATGTATGCCGCCGAGGCGATGCAGGCGTTTGAGGAGTTTTCACAATCATGAGCCGATTCGCCTCATGGCTGCACTGTCCGTCGATGGGGATGTTGATTCTTGCCGCATTGTTACTGGGCTCCCTGCCTGTTACACCGGAGCCGCATTTGTTCGAAAAAGTACGCATGTTGCTGGATGGTACGTTGGTCAAGCCGGTCGATATCTTCGATCTGTTCTGGCATAGCTGGCCGATCCTGTGGATTGTGCTGCGTTTGATGACGCCGGGCGCGGCGGGACAATGCAGGATTCCTGATAAATCATGATGATGGCACTAGATATCGCCCTGTTTGCGGTCATCGCAGGTCTGTGCTGGCAGGGATATCAAAAACGTCGCCTGTGGTTTGTGGTACCGCTGTATTTGTGGCTGAGGCTCGGTAAGGGACGTGGATTCTGGCAACAGTTTCTGATTTATGGCCCTGCCATCGTGGTCTGGTTATTACTATGCCACTGGGTCAATACGCATGGCTGGCATGCCACGGCGGCAGGCGGCATGCTTATCGCCATGACCATCGGCTTACAGGCCATGCGCATGGCTGAGGATGAACAGAAGTGGAACAAGAAACAATACGATACGGAGATGGAACAATGAAACGATTATTTCTAACGACATTGATCTGCTGGCCCGGCATTGCGCTGGCTGATCCACTGGATCGCGGCGAGGCTTATACCATGCGCTCCGGGCCGCCTGAGTGGATGGATAATGTTGATTTGGGTTTGTTGCTGGTCGATTACGGTATTTTCGCACTCACCCTGATCGGGCTGGGCTGGTTGCTGTTTAAGAAGCCGGATTATCTGTACCGTCTGGAATCTGTGGTGCGTGCTCCATTTGCTGCTATTTTCACTGCCGCAAAGCGGGCAGGGGGCGTCACTGAATTTATGCTACAGGTGTTCGGTGGCTTTGCTGTATTTATCAGTCTCGGCGCATGGGTGTTCTTTTGCCAGTGGCTCAAGCATATCGGCCTGGGAGCACTGGCCATGATTGGGCTGGCTTTTGTGGCGCTGCTATTGGTGCGCATCATTAAAGGCAGCGAACGCGAACAACCTGTTCCGTAAAACGCAAGCTTCGCAATGAGGTAAAACGCAATGAACGATTGGGAAGAACGCTACCAGCAGGGCGATACCGGCTGGGATCAGGGCGCTGCAAGTCCGGCGCTGCTGCACTGGCTGGATAGTGGTGCGCTGAAGCCGTGCCGTATTCTGATTCCGGGTTGTGGGCGCGGCCATGAGGTGATTGAACTGGTGCAACGCGGTTTTGATGTAACTGCGATCGATATTTCACCTTCTGCCGTGGCATATTTACAGAGGCAACTGGATGAGACGGCGCTATCGGCTACTGTGATCTGCGGGGATCTGTTTGATTATCGGGCTGATGAAGCGTTTGATGCCATCTACGAGCAAACGTGTCTTTGTGCCATCCAGCCTGCGCAGCGTGAAGCATACGAGGCCTGTTTATATCAATGGTTGAAGCCGGGTGGCACGCTGTTTGCTTTATTTATGCAGACCGGGGTAGATGGCGGGCCACCGTTTCATTGCAACATCGGCCTGATGCCGGATCTGTTTGCCCCTGCTCGCTGGCAGTGGCTCCAAACAGAACCGTTCCTGGTCAAGCGCAATAACGGAAAATTCGAACTGGGATGTTTGTTGACAAAGTATTGATCGGTGCAAGTCGCTCGAAGTAAGGAGAAACACGGTGGATGATAATCAAAACGAAATTCTAACATTGTTTGCCAAACTGTCCGAGGGTGATTTTACCTATCGGGCCAGCGGTGACGATACATTGGTTCATCAGGCCAATGCGCTGGCTGCGCAGCTGGAAGAGCGCATGCTTGAACAACTGGACGATATGGTCGGCATGACCATGAATGCATTTGAAACAACGATCACCATGGGGCGGCTCGAACAGGATATTGGTCATCTGGATGATCGGGCTATGGCGATGGCCAGCGCCAGTGAAGAAATGAGCGCCAATGTGACTCACGTGGCGGAGCGCACCGATCAGGCAAATATCAGTATTATTGACGCCAACAAGCAGAGTCAGGACGCTGGTGAAGCGGTCTCACATGCTGTGGACGCGATGGATAACATCAATCAGCAGGTACAGCAGGCTGGCGAGCGCGTGCAGGCATTGACGGAGGCCTCCACAGAGATCAACGGTATT
>CAZDFL010000196.1:0-2465 GCA_964504835.1 uncultured Zetaproteobacteria bacterium | reverse complement strand
ACATCATCCCAGCCATGCACGGCCACCATGCCCGCTTTGGCATCGATACCCACACACACCTGTCCCGGAAACGCCCGACATGCTTCGCGCACCAGAGAAGGTTCGGAAATCGCAATAGAACCAAGAATCACACGCTGCACACCCAGATTCAATGTGCCTTCGATCATTGCCAGATCACGCAGCCCGCCACCGAGTTGTACGGGAATGGTCATTTCCGCACAGATGGCTCGAATCGCTTCGCGGTTGGCCGGCTTGCCAGCAAATGCGCCATCCAGATCGACAACATGCAATCGCTTTGCGCCTAGCGACTGCCAATGCGCCGCCATGGCCGCCGGATCATCACCATAATCGGTCGCATCATCCATGCGCCCTTGTTTCAGACGCACGCAATGGCCGCCTTTCAAATCAATCGCGGGAATCAATTCAAACATGATGTTGTCTCCAGAAATATGCAGAAACTTGTTTGGCGCGAATGATGCAATGAATCCCGAATAAACGCACCCGCCAATTAAAAACACAGAATGTCATCAGCATGCGCAGACTGCCGGAATGCGCTACGAGCAAAATATGTTTCCCCTCAAATTGCACGCGAGCCTCATCCCGGTTGGACCGGCGCGCCAGCGTTCCAGCATGCCGGAGATCAAAAACGCAGTGTGATTGTGTGTGGAGGCCTGCTTCCGGGGTTAAATTTCCGGTTCCAAAAACAACAAAGGTATCGTCTGTGCGCTTATAGCCAGCGCTTGCAGCTCAGCATGCAAATGTTTTCGGGTCAGCGGGATTTCATCGAGAAACTGTGATTTACCATCCCGGTAAGCCAGTCGGGCAAAAATGCCGATGGCCTTGATATGGCGTTGCAGCGCGGTCAGGCGTACTACCCGATGCCATGCCTCAAAATCGGCAAAGCTATCCGCCAGTTGTGCGGGCAGCACCTCGAAAAATATCCGGCTCCAGCGCCTGCGCTCCTGTTCTGGATAATCCTGATAACAATCATATAACAACGAAGCCAGATCGTAGCTCGCTGGCCCCAGCACGGCATCTTGATAATCAATCACACCCAATGGCAATGCGCCGCCGGGCAACATCAGGTTGCGACTGTGATAATCCAGATGTACAGGCACGCGCGGCAGCTCAGCCAGCCGATTCAGCATCGCTGCCAAACCGGCGTGAAATGCTTCGCGTTCTTCCGTGGCCGGTGTGATGCCTGCCACGCGAGGCAGATACCAGTCCAGATACAGATCGCATTCACGTTGCATGCGTGCCACATCAAACAAGGGCAACTCAATGCCAGGGTTTGATGCCTGCAACAAGTGCAATTGGCGCAGGGCATCGCCAAACAACGGCGCTATGTCGCCACCTGCGGAGCGGTAGGTCGCCCATGTTTCATCACCAAAATCTTCCAGCAACAGAAAGCCCAGTTGCTGATCTGCCGCATCCAGCCGGGATACCCTCAAGCCGGACTGTGCAAACCAGCTGCGTACAGCAAGAAATGGCCGCACATCTTCATGCGGCGGCGGTGCATCCATCAATACATAGTGATTATCTTGCGTTGTGACTCTAAAATAACAACGAAAAGAGGCATCGCCTGCCAGTGGGCTGATTTCAAACGTATCGCCGAGTTGTTCGTGTAACCAGCCTTGGCGGGCATCAACCCTGCCTTTATTTGACACGCTGCAAAAAACCTTTCAACTTCGTTTGCGTCTCAATTTTCTGTTGCGCCGTTTCCGCATGAGCACGGGAATCGTAAGGCCCGGCATAAAGCCTGAACCACAGCCCTTTTTCACCCAAATCGGCTCTTTTAACCTGCGTATGAAAGCCGGATCGCATCAGTTTCTGCTGCATGGTCATGGCATCGGCCTCGGTTCGAAATGAAGCCAGTTGAATATGATAGGGCGTATGTGTCGATGCTGATGATGTGGGTGCAACATCGGGCATGCTGGCTGCCGCAGGCTCAAGCATAGTGCCAACTGCCGCAACTTGCTGCGTTTCCACTGCTTTGCTTGCATGAGCCGGTTTTACTTTGGGGGCTGCTTTTGGCAAATCGGGCACGGGCGCTGGCGTGACCGACTGTTTGGGCAGATCTTTGTAAAAGCTCAGTTCACCCACTTTGGTGTGCGCGCCCTGCTTAGCCTTTTTTTTCCATTGCTCGACCATATCCTGCAGTGCCTCATTTTTTGCCTGCAATACCCGATTTTCAGCTATCTTCGCCGCCAGTTTTGCTGCGCTTGCATCGCTGTCAGTTTTGTTGCCGGTTTGCCGTAGATCCCCCGCCCCCAGCCAGTAGCCGCCGCTAAAACAGAGTCCGGCAATGACCAGAACACCAATGGCGCTCAATATCGAACCGGAACCCGATTCGGATTTAGCCTTCGTGCTCGCTTTTACCTGTGCAAAGTCCTGTTTCGCCATTGATTACTCCTGCCCTCGTTTGATTATAGCAGAAAAATAATCCATCACATACGCTCCGGTGC
>CAZDFL010000195.1:0-2478 GCA_964504835.1 uncultured Zetaproteobacteria bacterium | reverse complement strand
CCTTCGCGTTTTTTGCCCGGCGGCAGCAGACCAAAATTGATATTCATGGGTTGAAATCCTGCAACGCTGGTTTGTGAAATATGGCCGAGCAGCGCCCCGTGCGCAGTGTCGGTCGGCGGCGCATCCGGTGCCTCTCCTTTGGCTATTGCGGCCAGAAAGCGGCCTGCCATCAAGCCCATCGAAGCCGATTCCACATAACCTTCCACGCCAGTGATCTGACCGGCAAACAGAATGCGCGGATCGGATTTCAAGCGCAGCATGCCATCAAGCAGGGCTGGCGATTTGATAAACGTATTGCGGTGCAAAGAGCCGAGCCGGAAGAACTCGGCGTTTTCCAATCCGGGAATCATCGAGAACACGCGCTTCTGTTCTCCATATGTCATCTTGGTCTGGAAACCGACCATATTCAATAACGACCCCATGCGATTATCGCGGCGTAGCTGCACCACGGCATAGGCTTTTTCACCCGTTTCGGGATGATCCAGCCCGACCGGTTTCATCGGGCCGAAACGGGGGGTGTCCTCACCGCGTTCAGCCATCTCCTCAATCGGCATACAACCATCAAAAAATGGAATATCCTCGAAATCCTTGAATGCCACCTTATCCGCATTGACCAGTTCTTTAATGAATGCCTTGTATTGCGCTGCATCCATCGGGCAATTGAGATAATCGCCCGCTTCTCCCTCGGCTACATTTTTATCATAGCGGTTTTTCCAGTAGCAGATATCCATATTGATCGATTCCGCATCCAGCACGGGTGCAATCGCATCGAAAAACATCAGCCGATCTTCGCCCGTGAGTTGCTTAACCTGTTCGTACAAGGCATCAGAAGTGAGCGGGCCAGAAGCGATTAGAACCAGACCATCGGATGGGATTTCAGTGACTTCGCCTTCGATAAATTCAATGAGCGGTTCAGCTTGCAATTTTGCCGTCACCAGCTCGGCAAACTGTTCGCGGTCCACAGCCAGCGCCGTACCCGCCGGAATGCGGGCCTGATCGCCACAGGCCATAATCAGCGAATCCATGCGCCGCATTTCTTCGTGCAGGAGCCCGACTGCATTTTCCAGATGATCGGCGCGGAAGGTATTGGAGCAAACCAATTCGGCGCATTTGCCGGTATTGTGCGCCGGGGTCATTTTAACGGGGCGCATTTCATGCAGGCGAACAGCCACGCCGCGCTGGGCTAGCTGCCATGCCGCTTCGGAGCCAGCCAGACCGGCGCCTATAATGGTTACAGGTTTCATATGATTCATGCCGCAAACCTAGCGTTCAATCGGACTATATAACAACCGGATTTCTTTCGCGTTGTTTATTCATATCAAAGTAAAGAATCGGCAAGGCTTGCCAATGTCCGACTATAAACCCGGCAAGCAGCAATCAGATTGACTGCGAGCAACAGGAATGAAGCGGCAGTCAGCAAACCGGCAGGATAGACAAACCATTGCGGCCAAATCACTGCGAGCAACAGCAATAGCAGCGCTGACAGATGAACAAACATCTGTTGACGCGCCCGGTTGTCCGGAATGATCTCATTCACTGTGGGCAAGCCGGACTGACTGATATACCGGCTTTGCAGATGAAACCAGATCAGGAACGGAACGATTTTGTAAAGCATGCCGCTGATGGCCGACACGACAAAACCGACCATATACAGAATACCGAGCAACAGACCGTAACCTGGCCACGCCGCCAGTTGCGGCAAAAACTGGCCGCTGATCCAGACCGCCACAGCCGCAAGCAACGCAAACATGCCAATGCGCCAAAATTCCATGGTCACACTGGAACGGCGTCTGCGTCTGTTTTTTTGTAAATACAGCGTGGTGATGGCGAAGCACACGCATACTGCTGCCATGCCCAGACCGAACAGCGTCAGCAGCCAGCCGGGCATGGCCAGCAGATAGGCACCCGTCCACAGGCACAACACGGCAAACATCGTTTTGATCAGCCAGCGCTGCATCCAGTCGGGATAGGCCGGTGTGAGCTGAAACATCGGTATCACTTCATAGGCAATACTGAAAATCAGCAGCCCTACCCAACCAATCAGAGCCCAAAGCATGTGTATATTCGACCACGAATGAGCCACATAGTCTTGAAACTGCCAGACATGCTCCGCACCAATTCTCAGGCCGAATGCAAGTGCGATGGTGAGCGCAACAACTGCCAGACGAATACCACTGGCGCTTGAACTGCGTACCCTTGATTGTGCCAGACTCAAACCCATCACAGCCACAAAGAATATCAGTGCCACAGCCAGCAAAAGCAGTGCGAGGCGCATCAGCCCGGCATGATCAAACCAGAAACCGCCGGTAAGCGCGATAACCCCCAGACATAACAGGGCATGAAGCACGATGCTGGTCAGACGAGGCCGCCAAACCGGAGAGCCGATCACCACCGGCATCATTTGCAACAGCGCGCCTGCCATAATCATGCTGATAAAGCCCAGCGTCATCAGATGGGTCAGCGCCATGGTTTGAGGCA
>CAZDFL010000194.1:0-2518 GCA_964504835.1 uncultured Zetaproteobacteria bacterium | reverse complement strand
TGATTGCCATCGACATCCCAGACGTGAGCGCCGGATGCGTGATCGAAGAAGCGCGGTGTACCACCCACCGATTTGAAGGCGCGCACCGGCGAATTCACGCCACCCGGCAGCAACTGTTGCGCTTGTGCAAAATCATTTTGTGAACGGGTAATCTCTGTCATGAACGATCCTTGTATTAAAAAGTGCCGCGACGTTAGAAAGCAGGCAGGCGTGTGTCAATTACGGAGCTATGACCTGGCCGCAAGCCATGACTATGCGGTTCAGACGCTTAAAGCCTTTCAACCTTGGCACCGCGCACGCCCAGCCGTTTGGCCAGAGCATCCCGTCGCTTCATCGCTTCCTGTTTGCTAGTAAAGCCGGTAATGCGGATGCTGTGGAAGATTCTGCCCTTGTCGTTGACCTGAACTGCTGTACTTTCAACGCCCATGGCTAGAATACGCGCCATATGTTGTCGGGCTGATTTATCTGAATTGACTGATGCCAGTTCAATAATCCAGTTTCCGGGCTCATCCAGGGCCGAAATTGTGACAACTTGAGCTTTGACAGGTGATTTTTGCAGAGGCGTCGTTGGCTGGATAACGGCCAGTTTTCTTGCCGCTGCTTTTTCAGCGGCTACGCGGTTTTTTGCCGCCTGTTTTTCAGCCAGACGCTGGGCTTTTGCTTTCTCGGCTGCGGCGCGTTTTTCTGCCGCCTGTTTTGCGGCCAGACGTTGGACTTTTGATTTCTCGGCTGCGGCGCGTTTCTCAGCCTCCTGTTTGGCAGCCAGGCGCTGGGCTTTTGCCTTCTCAACTGCTGCGCGTTGAATAGCTGCTTTTTTAGTCTCGGTGGGTTGCACAGCGACTGCTTTATCTGAAACCGGAGAATCTTTTTTGTTCAGTATCGTAGCTGCTGTTTGAATGTTTTTCGGCGTTGGTTGTTTTTCTGCCGGGGTAGTTGAAGGTGCGGCTGAAGGAGTCGCTGATAAGGCCGGTTGCAGATCAGCTGTGTTGGAAACAGGCTGATCCTGGTTGGAAGCCAGTTGTTCGGCTGGCTCCTGCGTTTCGCTGGTAAGCCAGTAGATGCTGCCAGCCACAGTCAGCACAATGACGCCGACTAACATCATCATGCGACCGCCTCCCCGGCGCGGCATAGCACTGTCTTCGGACATATCAGGGTGTACCGGCGCTTTTTCTTGCCGTGCGTCATCGTCCATATCATCCGAAAATGGATCAATGCCATCCAGTTCCGAGGCATGTTTATCCGATGCGGGCGGCCTGTTTACCGCCTGTTCAGCGGGGTCGGTATCGGACAAATCGGTTTCTTGCAGGAATATCTTATTGACAGGACCCGGATCGGATGAGTCATCTGTGATTTCCGGCGTGATGGATTCGGGCTCTTCATCTGGTTCTGACACGGAATCATCTTCCTGAACCTGTGGCAAGCTATCTTCAACCGTGTCAGATGATGGCGTGGACTGTGTTTCGTCTGTGCTGGCATCATCCTCGTAAGCAACCGCTTCGCTGGCAGTTTCTGCCATGACCGCTTCCGTTGCAGCTTCGGCAGGTTTCGGCTCCTCAGTGGGCAAATCACCTGTGTCTGTTTCACCTGAGCTTGTTTTACTTTCAGAAAGTTTCGTTTCATGGCCAATGGAATCTGGAATCCCGGCATCGTCGGAACCTTCCGATGCAGCAGGGGCATCTGCTGGTTTATCGGAGGGCATATCAAACGCCCGCATATCGGTCGTTGACAGAAATTCGTTGGTATCCTGAAGCACCAAATCAGTCAGTGTGTTCTGTTTATCAGCATCAATATCTTGCGGTTCTGGCAGTTCATCACCGGCAAGCAGAGCATCAAACTCATCCTGAATCTGGTCGAATAAGTCCAAATCACCGGATGACTTTTTCAATGAATTGCTTTTGCCATTTGCATCATGCGCTGCCATGAAATTCTCCTTTGTTTGTCACGGGCGTGTTTGCCGTGTGGTTACACCAACTGTAGATTCAATATGTTGCACTATCCTGTCAACTGTCCGCTTCCTGAACGATGAGTCTAGCGACGGAATTTGCTAATCCATGCCGAGTTTAGCTTTAACTTTTTGACCAGTATCAGACGCTGCGTTTCAGCTTCCTGTCGGCTGGGGAATCCTGTGAGGCGCACACGATACCACGCTTTCCCCTTGATTTGGACAGCCATAATATCAGCGTGAATATCACGCTGCGTTAGCCTGGCGGCATAAGCATTAGCATCATCGGACGTATTGAATGATTCCAGATTAATAATCCAGTCGCCGCTCCGAGTCGGGGCGGAATCTGTATGCGCGGCGCTCTGTTTCCTAGCATTTGAATCCGGTTTGTTGATTGGAATGTATTTTACTGCTCTGGCCTGCTTGGTAATAATAACCTGGGGCGTATCTTTGGCCGATTGTTTATTCGAAGCGGCTTGTTGAGAGGATGGGTAATAATAGGCCCAGATGGATCCCGCCACCGCAGCCATGAGGATGGCGACGGCCAAACCTAGCATTATGATTGTGCTGACTGGC
>CAZDFL010000193.1:0-2602 GCA_964504835.1 uncultured Zetaproteobacteria bacterium | reverse complement strand
TGGTTTCCGGATTACCGAACATCACGCCGATTTTCATGCGAATCTGATTGATGAATACGATGGTGGTTTTGGAACGTGAAATCGATCCGGTCAGTTTGCGTAGCGCCTGGCTCATCAAACGCGCATGCAGGCCCATATGCGAATCGCCCATATCGCCTTCGAGTTCCGCTTTCGGTGTTAATGCGGCAACTGAATCGATCACGATGATATCGAGCGCGCCGGAACGGGTCAGCATATCGACCACTTCCAACGCCTGTTCACCCGAATCGGGTTGAGATACCAGCAGATTTTCGATATCCACGCCCAGATGCCCGGCATAGATCGGATCCAGCGCATGTTCGGCATCCACAAAAGCGGCCTGCCCGCCCATTTTCTGCGCTTCGGCAATGGCGTGTAGCGCCAATGTGGTTTTACCGGAAGATTCCGGCCCGTAAATTTCTATAACGCGCCCGCGCGGATAACCGCCGACACCAAGTGCTGCGTCCAGCGCCAATGAGCCGCTGGGGATCACATCCACAGCCACATTGGCCTGATCGCCCAAACGCATCACGGTACCCTTGCCAAACTGGCGTTCAATTTGACTTAATGCTGTTTCCAGCGCTTTGGTTTTATCTGACATACAATCCCCTTGCATCGTTATGCGCGCACTTCAATGCCACGTTTGCGAACGGTAGCATGCCCGGCCTGTCTGCAACAATGGGCAAGTCGTTTTAATGATTTTTCTTCACCGCAATCATGCACGCCCGCCCATAAAACATACGGACGCACAGTTAGCAAAAGAAAAAGGGAGCGCTTGCTGGAAGCGCCCCCTTGAGAAAACCGTTAACGTGTTGATCAGAACCCCTTATTAGAAATCCGGGGTCAACCATTCTGGAATATCATACATTACGCCATTGATTGAAGTGTGTAACACAGCCTCGCTGTTATCTGCCATGTGATGGGTCTGATTGATTCCGCGCATATCCACGCTCCTTGTTGTTTTTTTACTGTCATACATGCAGCACAAAAGCTGCCATTGTTTTTTTTAGATACTCACCTGGAATGAAGCGTAAAAGCACTGACTCGCCGCATCTTCGCAGGAATACGAACCGGCTAGATCATTGCTGGAAATTTGACAGGTGGCAGCCAGCGCCGCCATGTCTTTTTCATGCTTCATTTTATTCATCGCCATCTTGTTCATCATACTATTCAGAAAGCTCATAATAATCTCCTTGATGAGACTGCGTCACATCTTGTAACGACTCATGGGGCGAATATTAAAGGTGAAATTACTATCGTATGTGAGTCGCATCACAAACGCCAAAAAACATGGTCTCTGCAACTCCTGGGGAAACGCTGATTAAAGCTGGTTTGATGCTACTGCAATTCAAAATGTGTGAGTTCAAGGCAAAGGTTGCAAGGAATAGCACCGCTATTGCTAAAGTCTTTAACGCAGAAATCACGCGTTTGGGATGTAGGGCGCGAATCAGCCTTTGATCAGCGCTTCCCTAGTCTGATTATTTCGCTTTGGATGCCGCCTGTGCAACATCCCGATCCATGTCTCCGCTGCGCAGCAAAGCCAGATAATCCTTGAGGGCAGCAGCCACTTTATCCTGTAATAAATACAGAGCCAAAAAGTTGGGAAAGGCCATAGATAGTAATAACAGGTCGGAGAAATCAAGAATATTGCCCGCACTGACCAATGAGGCCAGCACCACAAACATCAGAAAGATAATACGGTAAACCATCGAAAAGCGTTCGCCAAACACATATGTCCAACAACGCTCGCCGTAGTATGACCATGAAATCATGGTCGAATAGGCAAACAACACCACCGACACGGACAGAATAATCGGAAACCACGAAATTACCGAACCAAAGGCCACTGCTGTCAGCGCAGCACCTTTGCTGGCCTCGACCAGTGCATGATGTTCCGGCGCGTTATAAACACCGGTCAGGATAATCACCAGCGCTGTCATGGTGCAAATAATGATGGTATCAATGAACGGCTCATACAGGGCAACAAAACCCTGGCGCACCGGATACTTGACCGATGCCGCCGAATGCGCGATGGCCGCCGAACCAATGCCCGCTTCACTGGAAAATGCGGCGCGCTTGAATCCCTGCACCAGCACGCCAACAAAACCGCCAGCCACCGCAGTCGGGGCAAAGGCTTCGCTGATAATCAGGGAGAATGCAGTCGGTATATCAGCAGCATGGGAGAGAATAATCCACAGACAGGCGGATAAATAGATCAGCACCATGGTCGGCACAATCGCTTCTGCCGCATGGGCGATGCGTTTAATACCACCGATAATCACCAGCCCCACCGCTCCGGCCATAAACACACCGAATACCCAAGGAAACTCTTTGAAAAACGACACCTCGCCCTGCACAGCGCCAAGCGCTTGCGATACCTGAAATGCATTACCGCCACCCAATGAAGCGCCAATGCACAGCACTGCAAACAGGATAGCCAGTGACTTACCCGTACCCGCCATACCTTTTTCGGCAAAACCCTTAGACAGATATTCCATCGCGCCACCCATAATACGACCGTCCGGACGGATTTCGCGATAGGTTTGCGCCAGTGTCACTTCGGTGAATTTTGCGGTCATACCGA
>CAZDFL010000192.1:0-2630 GCA_964504835.1 uncultured Zetaproteobacteria bacterium | reverse complement strand
AGCACCCTGATTGGTGGCAAAGCCATGCTTGCCGCGCTCAGGGATGAAAAAAGAATGGCCTCCCGCACGCGCCACACCGAGGCCAAAGTTCAAGTCAGTTTTGATTTATCCAAAGCCTTCATCAAGGCATTTACATCGACAGACTCACATCACGCCAGTCATAAACCGGCTGAATGGGATCAGGCAAAGACATGGAATCTCATCGACTTCAATCAAGACGGCATCTGTCTGGAACGCATGCATGCTGAGCCATTACCCGAATTGCCGGAGCATCTGGTAGGCCTAGACTGGCAGTTTGGTGACAATGACCTGAAACACACGTTCATTGCATGGAAAGAGGGCCTGGATAAGAAAAATCAGCCAGCGCCTGCACTGGGCTTTATCCGCTGGGCCAAAATCATGAAAGCAGGTGAACAACGGATCGGTATCGAATTCTTCGCGCCGAACTTCAAACTGGCCAGAGCCATCATCGCTGGCGGTGATAAAGGTATGGATGACAAGCGCACATGGCCTGTCTTGATTCAACCGGGAAAATCATCACATCACATGATTTCCCCTGAAACCAACATGTATAAACATATGACATTCAAGGTATCACTAGGCAAGCAGCAAGCATATTTCAAAATACGCTCAGTGCTTGAAACAGGTCAGAATTACAGCCTGTGTGACATCATTCGCGCCACGCTGAAATAGACAGGTTTATTACCACCCTTCATCGCCCGGAATATCTTCGGGCTCAGCCCGCACCAATGCTTTTGCCAACACCGCTTCAATTTCCTGACTGATATAAGCCTCACCCGGCAAAATATTGATGCAACGCAGTTGTTTACCGTCGGCTAATGTTTGCTGCCCCAGGTCCTTCTGTTTGAAGCCGTGACCGAGCGATAGCATCGTGCCGTATTGCGCCGTGACGCATGTGCCATCACCGAGCTGGGCCAGTAGCCCCGCCTGGCCGACCGGTGCACCAATAATGGTGAACTCTTTTCTGCGCCCAATGCCCAGATGACCAACAACAACCTCGCCAATAGCCATACCGGCACGAAACGCAAGCAAGCCACCATCGGCTCGTTTTATTGCCATTTTTTCACAGCCTGCAAGTATAGTCATAGCAGCCTTGGCCGCCTGATTCTCATGGCATTTCAGGTCAAATGGATGATTAAACACTGCGACCAGCCGCTCACCACTCACATCATTCACATGCCCTCCAAATGCATGCACAATTTGCTGAAACAGGGCGAAACAGCGATTGAGTGTGGCAATCACCTGTTCATGATCATTCTGTTGCAAATAAGCATTAAAATCGATCATTTCGACCACCACCACGCTGACTTCCCGTTCCAGATGCTCATCGAGCCGCGTATTTCTGTCGTATTCATCAGCCACCAAATGCGGACGTTGATAACGCCCATACAGATCAAACACTTTCTCGCGATGTTCCAGCTTGGAAACCATCTTGTTGAATTGATAAAATGCCTTGCCAAATTCATTGCTTGATAAAATGGGGATCTGCACACCAAAATCACCCGTAGCAACACGTTTGGATGCACCGGCCAGCAGACGCAGTTGTTTCACAATGCGCCCGCTCATGCCATAGACCAGCAAGGATGCCAGCAGCGCGATTACCGCTGCCATAGCACTCAGGTGCAATTTGATCTGCGTATCATTCTCACGCCATGATACGCCGGGGAAATAGACTGCAATGGTTCCCAGCCGGGTACGATTGAACTGAATCCCGGTGGCATACCACTTGGGTTGACCAGCAACCGCAACCGCCTGTGCAGGCAAAGTGGACAAGGCTTCAATTCCAGTGGGAATAACGCCATCGCCAAATTTAGCTGTTTCACCGTTAGCCCAGCGTAAAAAAATAGAAATACCGGGCAAATGCCGCCTGAACATCTCAACCAGATGGTTCACTTCTGCCGTCGACACAGCAGCCATCGGCATTTTTAACTCATCCGATAACAGGCCGATCAATAGCCTGGCCTGAGCCTGCTCACTATTGTGCCACGCTTTTTTTTCAATATCGGCAATACTGACGAGCATCGCAACGGTCACCATTGCGACCAGAAAAACTGTCATCAGACTCCACAGCGTACGCAACGACATAGCTTCTCCCTGTTGATTTGATCCATGTTTATGTTCAATCAAACTAGCTTAGCATATTGTTTGCCAACTCATGCACAGGCTGATTGCCCGACCTTGTTGCCTGCCTGCGCCAGCCAGCCGCCACATTGGCCGCAAATTTGCTTAATTCATACATCAGCGCAACAGCTCACACGCTTAATTCAGGAGATCAGCATGGATATGTCAACGATTGCAGGCATTATGGCAGGGATTGGTCTGATTGTTTTATCGATCTTTCTATCCGCCGTAGAGCCCGGCGTATATATTAACCTGCCCGGACTGCTGATCGTGATTGGCGGCACGCTGGCCGCCACGCTGGTCAGCTTTCCTACCCAGGAGCTGGCCAAAGTCTGGCGCATATTAGGCCATGTATTTCGTAACAGAGAGTATTCCATTGGTGACGACATCTCCGAAATCGCCCACGCAGCCCGTTTGCGTCGCCATGGTGACCTGGCTCGCATTGAAGATCAGCTGGAGCGTATCGACAATCCGTTTTTGAGAACCTC
>CAZDFL010000191.1:0-2646 GCA_964504835.1 uncultured Zetaproteobacteria bacterium | reverse complement strand
TGGGCGACGCCGGTGGAATTTTTATCTACAAATGGCGGTGATTGCGAAGATTTTTCCATTGCCAAATATTTCACCCTGCGTGAACTCGGCGTGCCCGATGAAAAATTGCGCATCACTTATGTCAAAGCCCTGCGCTTGAATCAGGCGCATATGGTGCTGGCCTATTATGAAACTCCGGATAGCGACCCGCTGATTCTTGATAATCTAATTGGCAAAATTCGGCCCGCTTCCAGACGCCATGATTTACTGCCGGTGTACAGTTTTAATGGTAAGAATTTGTGGATGGCCAAGGAACGCGGTCAGGGGCGCAGGGTGGCCGGCGGTTCGCAGCGTATCAACCTATGGCGTGATTTGAATATTCGCATGAAGCAGGAACGCAATCTCGGGCAAAGCTATACAGCCAAAAACATGCAAGGCAGGTGATCATATGACCTTATCCAGACAGCTTATTCTACTTTTTTTCGTGACATTTGTGCTGATGTTTGTCGGCGTTTTCTGGGTCAGCGTGCAAAATACACGTTCATTTCTCATGTTACAGCTAAGCACGCAAACACAGAGCGCCGCCGATTCGTTAGGGCTATCGCTGGCCCCATATATGAAGAGCAAGGATCTCGCGACGATGGATACCATGGTCAATGCGGTTTTCGATAGCGGTTATTATAAATCGTTGAAGCTGGAATCCATGACCGGAAAAACGCTGATTGAACGGCAAAATACATCCACGATTGAAGGCGTGCCTGCCTGGTTTATCAACGATCTGACACTGACAACGCCGGTGGCTGAATCGGTGATTACCTCCGGTTGGAATCAGGCTGGTCGTCTGACCATGGCGGCGCATCCCGGCTACGCCTATAAAAAACTATGGGATATGACGATGGAAATGCTGCGTTGGTCATTGCTGGCATTTGGCCTGTCCCTGATTGCAGTGCTGATGATACTTAAAGCCATACTGCGCCCGCTCGGCGCGGTGGAACAACAGGCGATGGCGATAACCGAGCGTGAGTTTCCGATTGTGAAAAATATTCCACGCACACGCGAGTTGAAACGGGTGGTGCTGGCCATGAATAAAATGTCGGCCAAGATGGAAGGCTTTATCGGAAAACTCAGTGACCGCGCCGAACAATTGCGCCGACAGGCTCATGACGATGAATTGACGGGCTTGATTAATCGTCGGGGCTTTGATGCCCGGTTGGAAAGTGTCATTCGCGATAAAGAAACAGCCGGTTCCGGCGCAATGGCGGTGATTCGCATGAAAAACCTTGCCGCCTACAATCAGCAGTTCGGGCATCAGGCCGGTAGTGCATTGCTGGTTGAAATCGGCAAGCTGCTGACCCATCTGGCTGATTCTTTTCAGGATGCGACGCCGGCCAGAATCACCGGCACAGACTTTGCCGTAATTCTGCCGCTGGCCGATGCGGAGATGGCCGCTGAATTTGCAGCATCGCTTCGCGCCGGGCTGAATGCATTGGCAACAACATTGACAGTCGATGATATTGCCCATGCAGGCATTGCCCATTTTTCGCATACGAGCAACGCCGGTCAGACTAAGGCGGGTGATATTCTGTCTGATGCAGATGCGGCGCTGTCACAGGCTGAACATCAGGGCGCCAATGCATGTGTCATCTTGGCCAGCAACAGCGAAGCCAGAGGTAATGAGGCATGGAAAACGCTGATTACACAGGCGATGGCGGATCATCGTATTCATCTGCTATCGCAAGCGGTGCTGAACCAGCAAGGTGAACCGTTATATCGTGAGGTGTTGATTCGTATCCAGGATGATTCGGGTGAGCAGGTATCGCCTGCTTCATTCACATCCATGGCAGAGCGGCTAGATATGCATACTGAGCTGGATCGTTATGTGATTGAGCATATTACGACGCTACTGGAATCGAATACATCCGGGGAACCAGCCGTTGGCAAACTGGGTGTGAATATCTCTGCCCGCTCGCTTGATGATGCTGACTTTATGGGCTGGCTGGCAACATACCTTGGCAGTCATAAAGAGGCTGCATCGCAGCTGTGTTTTGAAATAATGGAATATGGTTTGTTGCAATATATAGATGCTGCCGAATCGTTTATTGATCTTGTACATGGTTACGGCGCTGCGGTTGTGATGGAACATTTCGGTACTCGGATGAGCTCGTTTCAGAACCTGCGCCAGCTAAAACTAGATTATATCAAACTGGATGGCAGTTATGTTCACAATATCGCCGAACACAGCGATAACTGTTTTTTCCTGCAAACGGTAGTCGATATTGCCCATGGGCTGGATGTGCAGGTGATTGCCGAACATGTAGAAACAGAGTCAGAACTCCAGAGCCTGAAAAACCTCGGCATCAATGCCATGCAGGGGTACTACTTCGGGCGTCCCGAGCCTCTGGCGTAAGCGATAGCGCCAACGACATGGCTACATGCCGTGGCTCAATAAAACCAGCAAGGCAATGCATGCAATGCCTGTCAGGCTGAGTAGCACAACAGAAAGTTTTTGTCTGCCATGCTCGCTGAATGTTGTTTTGTGATTATTTTCGAAATGTTGACTGGATTCCATGAGTTCTCCCCCAAGCTTTCATATGCTTCAACAATGGTGCTGAATTACGCTATAGATGTGACCTGCATCACAATTTTTTGCATTTATTCAGACTTTAG
>CAZDFL010000190.1:0-2650 GCA_964504835.1 uncultured Zetaproteobacteria bacterium | reverse complement strand
CCGCTCTGGTATGATCCGGTGATTGCTGTTTCCGGCTCGCGTCTGTCAGGCTTCAAGCCCAAGCCGGATGGCAGTCTGCTGGGCTTGATGACTGTCACGCTTACTGGTGATATGGCTAAGGTTTTGCCTTGATGCAGTGGCTGCTAGGCTTGGCGCATGTCTAAATCACCTGAATCCATTGTTTCCGAAATCGTCGCTGATCTGACGCCCTTGAAGGGCGTGCGGGTGATTGCGGCGATGAGTGGCGGGGTGGATTCGTCGGTCATGGCGGTGCTGCTCAAAGAAGCCGGGCTGGATGTGGTCGGCGTGTTTCTCAATGTCTGGGATTATTCGCGTGATGAGGTGGAGGGGCACGGCTCATGCTGCTCACTGGAAGATTCCTACGATGCGCGGCGGGTGGCCGATCATATTGGCATTCCATTCTATTCAATGGATATGCGTGAAGAATTCCGTCGTGATGTGATTGATCCGTTTATTGCCGATTACGAAACCGGACGCACACCCAATCCATGTGAACGCTGTAATCGGTTCGTGAAATTCGGTGCCTTGCTCGATGCCGCCGATCAGCTCGAAGCGCAATATGTGGCCACAGGGCACTACGTTCAGCGCCGCGATGCGGATGACGGCATCCATTTGTTCAAGGGTAACGATAACAAAAAAGATCAGAGTTATTTTCTGGCTACGACCAGCAGAAATCAGGCGGAACGCATACTGTTTCCGGTCGGTGGGCTGGAAAAAGATGATACGCGCGCACTGGCTCGCCACTTCAAGTTGGCGACCGCCGAAAAGCATGAAAGTCAGGATATTTGTTTTATTCCAACCGGTGATCGGATTGCTTTTCTCAAGCGAGAGGGCGCGACTGCCGGATTTCAGACGGGCGATATTGTCGATACAGACGGAAACTTTCTCGGCAAACATCAGGGCATTGCCCATTATACGCTGGGTCAGCGCAAAGGTTTAGGCTTGCCCGATGGCCCGTGGCATGTGGTTAGCCTCGATGGTGCAACCGCTCGGGTGGTGGTGGCGCATCCCGACGATGCTATGATTTCGGAAGTGGATGTTGGCGATATGGTGTGGATCCGCCAACCTGAATCAGGGGAAGCCATCACTGCCAAAGTGCGTTACCAGATGCAGCCGGCAGCATGCAGTTTGCAGCCGCAGCTTGAAGATATTCATCTGATTTTTGATAAACCGCAAAAGCCCACCGCGCCGGGGCAGGTGGCGGCATTTTATGCTGGTGATGAATTATTGGGCGGAGGCATCGTCAGTAAAATCTGTTCATTATAAAACAAACAACGCTATTGCACAGGGAAAGCACATGGGGGACTATGTAATTATACAAACTTGTATTATAGTTTGAGGTATAATTAATTACGGAGGTGCTTGTGTCCAACCCATTTTATTTTGGCAATGAAGTGTCAGGCGATGATTTTTGTAATCGGGTGCGGGAACTTGACGTATTAAAACATGATATTGATAGCGGACTGAATGTGTTGCTATATGCTCCCCGCAGGTTTGGTAAAACCTCGTTGCTTAAACAATTGCAGCATAATTTATCAGATGAAGCGCAATACAAGGTTATCTTTTTCGATTGGTTCAGCGTTGCCTCGGTCGATGAGTTTATCCAGCGCTACTTTGATGCAATAGCACACAGTTTTGATTCAACAGCCGACAAAGTATTCAGCTTTTTTAAATCGGTACTTCAGTTGCGCCCTAATATCAGCATGAGTATTGGCGCACTGGGTGAAACATCTTATTCGCTGTCTCTGGATAAAAAAGAGGAGGGGCGAGTGTTGGAAGAGGTGCTCAATTTACCCTACCTGTATGCCCAACATAAGCAGGTCAAGGTTGTTGTGATCTGGGATGAGTTTCAGGAGGTTGAACAATTTCATCTTGAAAAAAAGATCCGCAGTGTCATTCAGGCTCATAGTCGTCATGTCTCTTATATTTTTAGTGGTAGCAAGAAATCGATTCTGGCGCAAATGTTCAATGACAAGGGGCGTGCATTTTATCGTTCTGTTAAGCATCTGCGCATTGATGAAATTCATCTGGATGACTGGCTGGATTTTGCCATGCAGAAATTCGAGTCAACCGGTAAGATAATCACGCCTGAGCAGATCAAGAGAATCTACTCGATTACTGCTGGATTCCCCTACTATATGCAACAGTTGCTGTTTATGGTCTGGGATGATGCTGAACACGTTGTGACTGAGCAATCCATGAAGTGTTCGTTGGCGTTAATGCTGGAACGAGAGAATGATTTGTATGCATTGATCTGGAGTCAGTTGACGCAAAATCAGAAAAGAGCGGCAAAGCATATTATCAGGAATGCAGGAGCGAACCTGTATACCAATGATGCGCTACGCATATCAGATTTAAGTGCAACCACGCTAAAAAGCACATTGGAATCACTGCTCAAAAAAGATGTATGTGATCGCGCCGAAGATCGCTATTATTTTGTTGATCCATTCATGGCCTATTGGTTGGAACGCTTGTTGTGATGTTGCAAAACAGTTAAATCCAAAGCGATTCACGCAAAGGACGCAAAGGAAAATCAGGCTACGACATCAATTTTGCTTGTTTCCGGTTTTTGCGTGACCGGGTTGGATGGGCGCTGTGCTTCGGCAATTTCATTATCGGCCACTTTTTC
>CAZDFL010000189.1:0-2661 GCA_964504835.1 uncultured Zetaproteobacteria bacterium | reverse complement strand
CCGTACTGCAATCTGGAAATGCAGGCACTGCAAGCTGCACTGCCGGAGATTGAACAGGCGGGAGCTTCGCTGATTGCGATTGCACCGGAGTTGCCGGAACACGCAGGCCAAACGCGGGATAAGGGAAATCTGACATTTCCGCTATTGCATGACCGCGACAATACACTGGCCAGACAATGCGGGCTGGTCTTTACCTTGCCGGATATGTTGCGACCGGTTTATGAAGGGTTCGGCATTGATTTGCAGAAAAGTCAGGGCAATGACAGCTTTGAATTACCCGTACCTGCGACCTATATTGTGCGCCCGAATGGTGTGATTGCTTTTGCCTTTGTCGATGTGGATTATACGCGACGTGTGGAGCCGGACAGAATCGTTGAAATTCTAAAAACATTATAGCGGAGAACCAGAATGAGTGTGAAAGCCGATAACGTGCGTCAGCATGTGCGTAAATCCTATGCGGAAGTGGCCGAGGCCAGCAACAGCGGCGATTGTTGCGGAGAGCAGGCCAGTTGTTGCGGCGTGTCTGATGATGCCGCGATCAATACCTTAATTTCTACCCGGCTGGGTTATTCCGAGGCTGATTTATCCAGCGTGCCTGATGGCGCAGATATGGGATTAGGCTGCGGTAATCCGCGCGCTATTGCCAGCTTAAAGCCGGGCGAAACGGTGATTGATCTGGGCAGTGGTGGTGGCTTTGATGCGTTTCTTGCCGCCCGAGAAGTCGGGGAAGAAGGTCATGTAATTGGCATCGATATGACGCCAACCATGCTTTCCAAAGCGCGCGCCAACGCCGAGAAGGGAAAATTTTCGCAGGTCGAATTCAGACTCGGTGAAATCGAACACCTGCCGGTGGCCGATAACACTGCCGATATTATTATTTCCAATTGCGTCATCAATCTGTCACCGCACAAGGAACTGGTGTTTGCAGATGCCTTTCGCGTGTTGAAAACAGGCGGGCGTTTGGCGATTTCCGATGTGGTCGCCACTGCCGAGATGCCGGAGGAAATGAAAAACGATCCAATGCTGCATGCCGGTTGCATGGCCGGAGCATCCTTGATTAACGAACTGGAACAGATGATGGCCGATGCCGGTTTCGAGAATATCCGTATCGTGCCAAAAGATGAATCACGCGAATTCATCCGTGACTGGGCGCCGGGGCGCGGAGTAGAAGATTATGTTGTTTCCGCCTATATCGAAGCGGTCAAACCCGGCGGCTGTTGCTCCGGCTCATCCTGCTGTTAACCTCTATAGGCAAGGAACCACAGATGGACGCGGATTAAAAGCATAAAATAAAAAGCATTTCACCACAGAGTACACAGAGAGCACAGAGGAAAAGCAGAGAAAACCAAAACATAAAGATTTTGATCTTCTCTGTGTACTCTGTGGTTCAAGACTGTGTGTATTCGCGGTTCGATTTTTCAGGAATTTTCATCATTGCTGTTGCGGCAGGAGTGGTAGGCGCTGATGCTGGAGAGTGTTGATACGGTATAGGGCACTACCATGGTCAGGGCGCTTTTTAGCCAGTCGGTCGAAGTCATGGTGCCATCGATAATGGCATCGCCATGGTTGATGAACACCAGAATCGGCCCGACAACCACAGCAAAACGCAATGCCGTGCGGATGACTTCCGGTTGGCGGGCGGTTTGTAGACGTTTTCTCATGGGGCGTATTGTGGTGATGCGAATCCATTTGGTCTATCGGAGATTACCGCTTGCATGGTATACGTTCGTACACCATACTGCGCTCATGGTAAACAAAGACCCTTTTTATCTCGGCAGATTGCAGGATTATTATGCCTTGCACCGGCTGCTTCCCTCCTATGCGGAGATCGCAGCGCTGGTTGGCGTTAGCAAGCAGGGGGCTGTCAAATTTATTGATCGTATGATTTTTGCCGGTTATATCCGTAAGGGGCCGGGCGGGCGTTTGTCTCCAGCCAATATGTTTTTCGCTCGTCCGCATGTAGGGCGTGCGCCAGCCGGTTTTGCCAGCCCGGCCACCGAGGCGCTGGGCGATGCGATTACCATTGATGAATATCTGGTTGAGCATCCTTCAAGTACGGTATTGGTGGAAGTGCGGGGCGATTCGATGCTGGATGCTGGCATTCACGATAACGATTTTCTAATTGTTGAGCGCAAGATTGCTCCGAATATTGGCAAAATTGTCGTTGCTATTGTCGATGGCGATTTCACCATTAAATATTTGCGCACTGGCTCAGATGGCCCGTTTCTGGAGCCGGCCAATGCGGATTATCCCAACATATATCCCGAAACATCGCTGGATATTTATGGTGAGGTCGTCGGCCAGTTCCGAAAATTCTAGGGAACTGCCTTGCCTGCCTCAGAAAGATGGCAATGAAAGGTTTATGATTTGATGATTCAGTCTGGCTGGAGCACATTGAAAAGTTTCAGCCAGAATGACAAACAGTTGCAAGGCATTCCCGGCGCGATTGCTGTGTTGCATACGCATTCGCGTTGTCTGAATTTCCATCCGCATGTGCATGTCGTGATACCGGCTGGAGCCATAGATCGAGACAAGCGGTTGTGGCGAACCAAAAAGAACAAGACATTCAAGACGCGCACCACATCACCACGCTGAACGGGCTTGTTCAACAAACGGTTCAGATCGTGGTTCGCTTCGCTCTCACGATGCCGAGTAGCCGGG
>CAZDFL010000188.1:0-2678 GCA_964504835.1 uncultured Zetaproteobacteria bacterium | reverse complement strand
GAAGGCGTGGACATGGACAAGCAGGCGGCCAAGCAAAAAGCCTTTCTGACTATGGCTTTTGGCGGTCCGCATAATTATTCCGGCAAGGATATGCGTGAAGGCCATCGTCACTTGGTCAAGATGGGACTGGATGATAGCCATTTTGAACATATTCTGATGCACTTGCGTGCTACTTTATCAGAACTTGCTGTGCCAGATAATCTGATTCAGCAGGTGATTGCGATTGCCGATAGCACTCGCGCTGATGTGCTTGATCGCTAAGTGTTTCATCTGATGAACAGGAAGGGGGCATACGCCCCCTTTCTTTATTTGTAAAAGCGGAGTTCAGGGAGGAAAGTTATGCCAACAATTCGATTTGAAGGTCAGGATTATTTTTGTAGTAGCGATGAAACTGTGCTGGAGTCACTGGAACGGCATGGCGTTATGTTACCCTCATCATGCAAATCCGGCACGTGCCAGACCTGTCTTACGCGCGCCCTCAAAGGCAAGCCGCCATCTGATGCTCAACAGGGGCTCAAGGATACACTGGCTGCCCAGAATTATTTTCTCGCCTGTATCTGCAAACCCGATGAAGATATGGAAATTGGGCTAGCATCTATTTCTCCCAAATACTCAGCCAGGCTGATTGCCAAGGATCAAATGAATGAATCAATTATTCGTTTGCGTTTTGACGTACCGGATGGGTTTAGCTATCGCGCCGGTCAATTTATCAACCTGATTCGCCCATCTGACGAACTGACGCGTAGCTATTCTTTGGCCAGTATTCCATCAGAACCCTTTCTGGAGCTGCATATTAAGCGCGTGCCGGAAGGCCGCATGACGAGCTGGTTGTTCGATGATGCGGAAGTAGGGGATGATATCTCTTTCTTTGGCCCGTCCGGCGATTGTTTTTATCTGCCGGATGATCCAGATCGCTCCCTGCTGCTGGTCGGGGCGGGTACCGGACTTGCCCCGTTACATGGTATTTTACGAGATGCGCTGGAACAAGGGCATCGGGGTTCTATCCATCTGTTTCATGCCAGTCTGGCTACGCCCGGCCTGTATCTGATTGATGCGTTGCGTGAACTTTCGAATCGCTTTGAACAATTTGAGTATACGCCTTGTGTTTTGCATGGAGATGCTCCCGCAGGTGGTTTGCAAGGCAATATTGCAGATATTCCGCTGCAGGTTCTAGGCTCATTCAATGCTTATCGCGCCTACCTGTGCGGTGACCCGGACATCGTCAATGCATTACGCCAGAAGGTGTTTTTGGGTGGCGCATCAATGCAGGATATTCATTCTGATCCATTTGCCTTTGCTAGCGCCTAAGCACTGTATTATAAATTAGCTTGCAAAGCATATTTTACAACTATAAACTGCCCGCAGTCAATTTATGGGAGGTTTATAATGCATTTGGAGACATTTATTCCAGTATTTCTGTTCTTTACGGTATTCGGACTGATTATGCCGGTTCTTCTTTCCGGCGTAGCTGAAAAAGGACGCAGTCACGGTTAAGAAATACAGGGCACAATAAAAAAGGCTCGGACAGTTTTCTGTCCGAGCCTTTTTTATTGCTGTATGTGGATGCCAGAGTATGATTACTGGCCGTTAGGTTAATAGGGAAGGGGGCACAAAATGGCTTCAGATGCGAAGCAGAATGTAGCGCATAACGGTGCGGATCAACGGGCATTACGAACATTTGCCTTATGGATGGGATGGGCCATTTCAGCCGTCACAGTCTTTGCCATGATGTCGCGCAAGGCCAATGTGCTGGAGTTCGTCCAGCATGACCAAACCCGCGTCACCTGGATGATTATCGGCATGTTTATTCTGGGCGTAGCCGTCAGCCTGATTCAGGCCATGAAACTTACAGCAGAATGGTTCCGCGCCTACCGGATTGCCGCCATCATTGAGCATAAAGGCTTGGCGGGACTGCGTCAGCGCGACGGCGACCATGTTGTCGATCACTTTGTTGATGCGCTGCATATGATCGTCGAGCGCAATGGGCGCGCCGATGTTGATGCACTGATTGATGTCGAATTTTCCGCCCAGCACCGAGTCAGCCAATTTGTCAGCCTGCTCGGCAATCTGATGATTACACTGGGTCTGATTGGCACCGTGCTCGGCATGACGATTACCATGAACGGATTAAACGGCGCACTGGGTTCACTCGGTACAGATGACACGATGCTGGTGGAAGGTTTAAGAAGCGCCATGAATGGTATGGGCGTGTCATTTTATACCACGTTGATCGGTTCAGTGCTCGGCGGTGTGCTACTCAGAGTATTTTCATGGATTACCGACGCATCCATCAATGGTTTGCAGGATTTGATGCTCAGAACCTGCATCGTACATGCATCTGCCGATCTGGAGCCCAGCGATGATCGCGATTTTCGAGCTCTGGACGCCAGCGTCGAACAACTTCAACAGCGCGTGGAATTGCTCAATCTGGCGCTGAAAGCCAGTCGTGAAGAAATGGGGCATATGCGCAAAGAAGCCGGTTTGATGCATGCCGAAATCGGCCAGTTGGCTGATAATGACCCGATCCGAAAGATAGCGGCAGGGCACGCCCGTTATGCGCTCAGTATTCGACCCGGCTTATTATCACGCATCTTTCGCAGTAAGGATTGATCGGTGCGCAGTCGCCGCCAAGTCCAGCAAGATAACAGTTTCTACGAAATTTTCTCCGATATGGCGCT
>CAZDFL010000187.1:0-2688 GCA_964504835.1 uncultured Zetaproteobacteria bacterium | reverse complement strand
TCCTTTACCTTGTCTTCAAGGCCATGCTGAGAGGAGAGGATTTCCCGTGACATGTGATTAAATGAGGACGACAACAGATTGATTTCCATCACGTCGGTGTCGGTGGGTGCATCAATATCGAAACGCTCGCCTTTGGCCAGGTTGGCAGAAATTCGGGTCAAGCGCGTGAGTGGCCGAATAATCCGGTTGGTTCGCCATGCAACCGCGCCAAGCACCAGCAACAGGATCATGACCATCGCCAGAAATAAACCATCTCTGATATCAGCCAGTCCGGCCAGCGCCTCATCCTGATCGATTTTGACCACCAGTCCCCAGTTCAGACTGGGTAAATAATTCCATGCTGCCAGCACCTGAATGCCATGAATATCCGGCATAATCCCCTGGCCTGATTTGCCCCGAGTGGCATCCTGTATTGGCCCGGCCAGTGCCTTACCGTGCGGAATCTTGAGTTTAAATGCGGCATCGGGGTTATGACGGGTCGGAGCCGTAATCAGCACGGCATCGCCAGCATCAACCCCCAGAATGACTTCGCCGCTAGCGCCCAGACCATTGAGATTGGATGCGACTTTGTAGAATGCATCAGTATTTAACTGGAAGGCCAGTGTGCCGAGTAATTTTCCACTTTGAATAATCGGCGTTGCCATAAACGCCGCCGCTTCATCGGAAGGTGCGTAATATTCAAAGCTTGACTGATCTGCGGATAACAGTGATTGCGAATGCTCAAAGGCATGGGCAAGGCCGGTCTCGCGGTAAGCGCCGCTGCGCAAATTGGTGGTGAAGTCGGCCTCGTGCACAACCGTGAATACAATATCACCGGCAGGGTTAATAAGAAAAATATCATAATAGCGGCCATGCTCTTTGATGGTTTCAAACATGGGGCGGAAGTCGGCATCTGTATCCTGATAACTTTTGGATTTGACGCCCTGTTGAAAAGCTGCGTCCAGTTTTTTCATGGCCATTGCGGTCTCAGAATTCTGGCTCTCTTCGATCAGGTGCTCTATTTTATTGTGGATGTAGCTTTCAATCAGATTACTTTTGCTGGCGGCCAGATTGCTCAGGGACTGCAAAGCCTGTTGTTGCTGCTGTTCTTTGAGCAAGTGATAGGCGGTAAAGCTGGCAAGGGCGGCTACGAAAATAACAGACACGGCGCAGAGCATGACAATCTCTGTGCGAATGGAACGCCCATGCGTAGTCGGATAATTATCCATGCTCGAATCCCATTATGGCACCGGATTGTCCATTTTCGATGCAGACCATCGATTACCCCAGCCCGTATAGAGGCGCTGGAGCAGCGCATCTGACGCGTGCTTGCTGATAAATACCGGATAGGGAGCCGGTCGCAGGGCGTGATCCGATGACCAGACGACATCAAACTGTCGCTGTGGATTAATTTTTCCAATATGCGCTGTTTTCCACAGGTGATGGTTGGCCTGATCCACCGACACAATGCCCTCCGGCGCAAGCATGCTTTGATGTAGCATATTGTGGTGAATCACACTTGGATCACTGGTATTTGCGCCACGCACAGCGTTGGCCCACATGTGCACCCCGACCCATGCAGCCTCCATCGGATCGCTGACGGTCTTGTCTTGTTTACCAAAGCGTTTCTGGAAAGCTGTGACAAAGGCATGGTTTTCTGCGCCGGGCAGGCTCTGGAAATAATTCCATGCAGCATAATGGCCGACTACATCTTCGACTGGCATTCGGTTGATTTCCGGCTCGCCGAGGCTGAACGAGACAACGGGAACCTTGTCGGCGGTGATGCCGGCCTGTTTCAGAGCATGGAAAAAAGCAGTATTGCTGTCACCATTGATGGTATTAAAAATCACATCCGGCTGCTGTTTGACAATATCTGCAACCATGCTGGCCACATTATCAGAGCCCAGCAGAGTATATTGTTCACCAACCCGTTCAGCATGAATCAGCGGCAATTGTTTGCTGATCAGCCAGTTGGCAACGCGTGGAAAGATATAATCGGAGCCAACCAGATAAACGCGCGGCCCGAATTTTTTTACCGCCCAGCTAACCGCCGGAACAATCTGTTGGTTGGGTGCAGCGCCGGTATGAATGATATGGTCGGATTCCTCCAAACCTTCATATTGCAGCGGATAAAAGAGCAGGTGTTCATGTTTTTCGACAACCAGTTTGACCGCTTTGCGGCTGGCAGACGTCCAGCATCCGAATAGCACATCGACATGTTCCTGCGTGATTAAGCGTTCAGCCTCGGTGGCGAAGACGCGCTCATCGGATTTACCATCGGCGATGACCGCTTGTAATTGCTTGCCCAGCAAACCGCCGGACGCATTAATCTGTTCAATCGCCAGCAGGGTGGCGTTAATTACCGGTTTTTCACTGGTCGCCATGGTGCCGGTCTGGGAATGCAGAATGCCGACTCGAATCACGCTGGCATCCGGCATGCTGGCGGCGTGTGACGGATGGATGGCGAATGGACTGACGAAGATAACGCAGGCAATGATGGCGGAGATGCAACAATGTAAGATATTGATTCGCAATCCTGCCAATGTTCACCTCTTTGTCTTGCAAACATACTATAGCATAAATAATACCAAGTAGTTATATCGGGATTGGCGAGAACGTGGTGCTGTTAATCAAAAAATGTCAGCGCCAACTCCAGTCCACCCTCATTGAT
Source organism: uncultured Zetaproteobacteria bacterium (assembly GCA_964504835.1). Taxonomy (GTDB): domain Bacteria; phylum Pseudomonadota; class Zetaproteobacteria; order Mariprofundales; family Mariprofundaceae; genus Mariprofundus. The sequence continues at coordinate 38 of CAZDFL010000187.1, read as the reverse complement.
GGCATAAGGTGCTTGTTCTATCACTTTGGGTTTGGCGT
>CAZDFL010000186.1:0-2690 GCA_964504835.1 uncultured Zetaproteobacteria bacterium | reverse complement strand
CCGATATCGTCGGCCTGACTGCGCCGGGCATGCCGATGAAATCACCTGGTATGCAAGCTGTCGGCCAGCAACCCAAGGGTTATAGCGTGCTGGCCTTCGATAAAGACGGCAATACGACCGTGTTTCATCGCTATTAGGCCTTGGTGCGTCGCATGAAAAAGCTATTATGGTTTTCACTGTTGGCTTTGCTGCTGGCATCCTGTTCTGCTGCTGAACAGCAGGATGGCGGCGGCTTTCCGGTCAAGGGCAAAGCCATGCCGGAATTCCAGATGAGCACGCTGGATGGTAAGCTGGTTAAAAGTCACAGCCAGTTTGCAGGCAAGGTGATTGTGCTCAATGTCTGGGCGACATGGTGTCCGCCGTGCATCAAAGAAATGCCGGATCTGATTCGGCTATCCCGCCTGCTGCCGGCCAACAAGTTCACCGTGATTGGTTTGTCGGTGGATAATAATGCCGATGATGTGCGCGCTTTTATCAAGGAATATCATATTCCATTTCCGATTTTCTGGGACAAGGGCGGCAAGCAGGTGGCTGGCCCCAGGCTGGGTACATTCAAATATCCGGAAACATATATTATCAACCGACGTGGCATCTATGTGGAGAAAATTGTGGGCGGGTTTCCATGGGCTTCGCCACGCACAGTGGCCATTATGAACGCGATTTATAAAACAGGAAAAATACCGGAACCACCCAAAAAGAAAGCATCCTGAGGAGGATTTGATGAAAAAAAGAATGATGGTTTTTGCAGGCATGATGGTGGTAGCCGCTGCGCAACCGGCGCTGGCTCATGAGCACGGGCATATGGATGGCGATATGCATAACCCGTGCAGTATGCATATGGATGGGGGCATGCATATGAATGGCTCCATGGAGAATATGAAGGGCGGATTTCAGGCCGAGAAGGATATTGATGGATACAATGTCAGTTTTCATATTATGAAAGCCCCGGCAGGTAAGGAGCAGGGCGGTAGCCATCATGTGATGGTTAAGTTCGAAAAGGACGGCAAGGTGGTGAGCGATCTGGTGGCCAACTCCAAGGCAGAACATCCAAACGGGGAATCCGAATCAAAAATGCTGATGAAGATGGGTGACTGGTATATGGCTGCCTACGACTTGGGTCATGCGGGCAAGCATCAGGTGATGGTGCTATTCAAAACCAGTGATGGAAAGAAGCACTTTGGCGGCGTTGGTTATCCTGAGCCGCAGAAGATTAATCACAGATGAGAAAATATATTGTATTGATGGCCATGCTAAGTTTGCTCAGTGCGTGCTCTACGCTGACAGATAGTCGTTCCAGCTCGGCCGAGCAGAAAAACAGCGCAGTTGGGGCGCAAGCTATGGATCATAAATCCACTTTTTTTGTTGCGCAAAAGGGTGTGAAAGATGGTTATGTGTTTATTTTCCATGTCATGCCTGCACCCGAGGGGAAAGGGTATAGCCGGACGAACTATCATCTGATGGTGAGTGTTGAAAAAAATGGCAAGCCGCTTACCGATTTGAAGATGTATTCGGCAGTGAAACACCCGGATGGCAGTTCCATTGCAAAAGCGCCGATGATGCGGATGGGCAACTGGTATATGGCGCTCTATAACCTCAGCCATGAAAAAGGACAGCATTGGTTAACCGTATCGTTTGAGAGGACAGGGAAAACCTACGCTTCCGGCGTTTATTATCCTGAAAGGGCTTATCATCAATGAACGATAGCCGCTGCCCTGTTTGCAATATGGATGCCAGCGACTCAAGCATATGCGCTGATCATATGGGTGTTGAATACCGCTTCTGCATGGCGCAGTGCCGGGAGAATTTTCTGTCCCGACCGCTACTGTATATCGGTAAACAATCACCGACAAAAGCAGGCCGACAAATCATCAAACGCAGAAGGTTTACGCTGGACTGTCCGGTTGCCGGTTTACAGCGCGAGGCGTTGCTTATGGAATTGAATAAACTGATGAGCGTGCGTAATATCAAAGTCGAGGGAGATAGCCTCTCGATAGATTATAATCTGTTGGAGATTACGGCCGAACAGATTGAATCAACCCTGCTGCGTGCTGGCGCATTGATGGGGTTGGGTTGGGCCGAGCGCCTGAAGCGTGGCTGGATACATTATACCGAAGAAACCGAACTGGATAATCTGGCTACAGGTGATGCTGCATGTTGCAACAAACCACCGGCAAAGGGGTAAGGCGAAAGCATGCATAAGTCGAACTGGATACCGGCTATATTGACCTTGGTCATGGTGTGTCTTGTCTCTTTCGCATTACTTATGGATGACAAACCGGATTGCAAACAGGAACAGTTGGCGACGATTGTCTATCTCCAAAGCATCCTGGGTAATGGGTGCTAATGATGCCAATGGATTTGACTGAGCACCAATTAAACATTCACAATAGATTGCACGATGGCAATGGCGAGGAGCTATCATGGTGACTAATGCTGTTCCACATTCAAGTCCTGTTCCGGGCTATCACCCTGTTACTCGCTGGCTGCATGCAGGTCTGGTGCTGGGGGTGATTTTTCAACTGGCTTGTGCATCGTTGATGGCGCATCCTGACCATGATGAGGCAGGGCATGGTGGAGCCGCTATGGCTCAAACTGAAACAGTAACAGCTCAGGCCGAATTGCTAATGTCTACAGTGAGCCCACCTGTGCCACAACAAGATGCATGGGGGCAATGGTTGATGGCAGCGCAT
>CAZDFL010000185.1:0-2722 GCA_964504835.1 uncultured Zetaproteobacteria bacterium | reverse complement strand
GGAGACCTTCTCATTACGAGTGAGATGCTCTACCAACTGAGCTACATCGGCCTGAATTGTTGTGCGAAGGCGGCGCATTGTAGCAGTGCGTCGCAGGATTGGAATATTCAGTTTTTTTTACTCAAGCTTCGCCAATGGCCTGAATCGCTGCCAGCAGGGCGGGGGCTGCGGTTTCGGTGCGCATGACTCGTGAGCCGAAGTTCAGCGCCTGAAAATCACATTGCGATAATTTTTCCATATCGCGTGCGCTCCAGCCGCCTTCAGGGCCAATTGCCAGCGTGATGTCTGCTGCTTGAGCGATGTTGCTCCGTTGTTGCCGCCAGTTGGTCGTGGTGTCCGGATGCAAGGTGAAACACGAACCATGATGGTCGATGTCTGAGAGTGCATTGCGCCAGTTGATCGCTGGTATCGCCGTGCGCCCACTTTGCTCTACGGCTTCAATGATGATTTTTTGCCAGCGCTGCATGCGTTTACCCAGTTTGGAAGCATCCAGCTTCAGCGATGAACGTTCGCTTCTGACAATCTGAAAACTGGCTGCGCCCAGTTCAGTCGCTTTTTGTAACACCGTTTCGATTTTTTCACTGCGGCATGCCGCCTGCACGATATGCACGCGGCAATTCATTTCACGGTCGATCTCTGCAAAGGATTCGATCAGACATGATGAATGCTGACGGGTCAGTTGCTCAATCTGGCAGTGAAATTCTCCGCCCGTGCCATTAAATAAAATAATTTGATCACCGGCTGCAAGGCGCATCACACTGCGCAAATAATGCGCCTGATCATCGGGCAAGGTGACGCTGTTTCCCGCATGCAGTTCCTGATCCAGATAAAGTCGACATAACATGGGCGGAATTCGGCCTGATTTTCCGGCGCGATGCAAGCTCTTGACCCTTGCACATGATAGCCCATGATGCGCGCATGTTTTTTGGCAGTCTGGATTCACAGAGTTGGCAGCCGGTGCGCTACTGGAAGCCAAAAGAGGCGGGGGTTAGCCGTGATTGTGCGGCGGTGTTGACCACTGCCGGCTCGTTGACGCGTTTTCTTGAGCGTCATTTCGGCATTCGGCTGGAAGTGCGCCTGCACGATCAGTTTGTTGATCAGTCTCGCGTCGATGAGGCTGCCTTGCTGGAAAGTCATATTGCCGATTCGGCGCTGCGGCGGCAGGTGTCATTGATGCATCGTGGTTCGGTGATGTTTGATGCTGAGTCGGTGTTGCCGCTGGATGCCTTGCCTGCCGATCTGATGTGCGACTTACAGGAGGGCAAAAGGCCGTTGGGCAATCTGTTGCTCGATCGTGGCTTGTCGTTGTCCCGATCTGATTTGAGCGTTGTGAAGCTGGATGTTGAGGGTTTGCACAATGGGCGCTGGGCCAGGCGCTCTGTGCTGCGCTCAGCATCGGGCACGCGGGCGTTGGTGGTTGAAGTATTTCATCCCGAGATGTGGAAACGCATCGAGAATACGCCCCGTCGCTATTTTCGCTGATTTTTCTATATGTATTTTTTTCCTGCAGGCAACCTGTCTGATTGGTATCACTTGCTGCGTATTGATCGTCCGGTGGGTTACTGGCTATTGCTGTGGCCAACGCTGTGGGGATTACTGGCCGCATCGGGTGGTTTGCCAAGCCTGAAAAACACGATCGTCTTTGTTGGCGGCGTTCTGTTGATGCGCTCCGCCGGTTGTGTCATCAATGATTTTGCCGACCGTGATTTTGATCCGCATGTGGAGCGCACCAAAGATCGCCCCATTGCCGCAGGCCGGATTGCACCGGGCGCGGCACTGGCCGGATTTGTGCTGATGTTGCTGCTCGCTTTGGTGCTGGTAGCGCAGACATCGCTGTTTGTGATGGGGCTGGCTGTGGTCGGCGCTTTTCTGGCCGCAGGTTATCCGTTTTTGAAACGATACACGCATTTTCCGCAAGCCTGGCTGGGCATGGCATTTGGCTGGGGAGCGGTGATGGCATGGGCGGCGGAAACAGGCAATGTGGCATCGCCGATTCCGTGGCTGCTGTTTGTGGCCAACATCTGCTGGTCGTTGTCTTACGATACGGCTTACGCCTTGGGCGACCGTGAAGATGACCTGAAAATCGGCGTCAAATCGACAGCCATCTGGCTGGGCGAGCGCGCCGTAGTTGCAATTATTCTACTTGGCTTGCTGACCGTAGTTTTGCTGGGGCTGGTCGCATTTGAGTTGGGTGGTTTCTGGGTTGGCATGGGCTGGTGGCTGGCGCTGATATGCCAACTTATTTTGTGCGGACGCCTGCTACGTTGCGGTGAGCGGTGGGGATTCTCCTTTTTCCTGCAATCACACTATGTCGGCGCATTGTTTGTCGCCGGCTTTATCATGCAGGGCTTGTCTGCGTCTTTTTAACAGAATCAGATCCTCTGGTTCGGATACATAAAGGCATAGAACCCGTCAGGCGCCTTCATCTGAAATAAGCAATCGAATCTGATTTCAACGGTTTATCAGGCTGTATTCAGGCAACGCAACAATTCATTGCTGGCATCGATATCATCGCATGCGACATGAGCCGACGCAGCATGCTTTATCATAGCCATATCAGGAGATAAGATATGGCAGAGATTCCAGTTCAACTATCCAAAGGTTCCAATGAAGTGTTGCGCAACAAAGCATTGGAGCAACCCAATGCGGTTGAAAAAAATATCATCTACCTGTGGTCATTGCGGATGTTGATTGCCTGCGGTGGTTACCGAAAGTTTGTGGA
>CAZDFL010000184.1:0-2722 GCA_964504835.1 uncultured Zetaproteobacteria bacterium | reverse complement strand
CATCACGCTCATGATTGATCGAGATATGAAACCGATACTATTGCATCTGGCAGGTCAATACCCGGTTGTAACCGTAACCGGGCCACGGCAAAGCGGCAAAACCACGTTATGCAAAGCCACCTTTCCAAACAAGCCATATATCAACCTCGAAATACCGGATGTTCGGCAATATGCGATAGATGACCCGCGTTCTTTTCTAGCTGATTATGCAGACGGAGCCATCCTGGATGAGATTCAGCGTGCGCCCGAACTGTTATCCTACCTTCAGGGCATGGTAGATGAGGATGATCAGGCCGGTCGGTTTATCTTAACCGGGAGCCAGCAATTTGAGCTCATGCATACTGTAACTCAAAGCCTTGCCGGGCGCGTCGGGCTACTCAAACTGTTGCCATTGAGTCTGGCCGAACTGCAACGTCATGGACTATGTACGGAAGTAGACAGGCATATATTTTCAGGTGGCTACCCCAGAATTTACAATAAACAAACACACCCCACTCAGGTGATGGGCGACTATTTTGAAACCTATGTCCAACGCGATATCCGGCAACTGGTTCACATAAAAAACATCGCATTATTTGAAACCTTTGTTCGCCTGTGCGCAGGCAGAGTTGGACAACTGTTGAATCTGAGTTCGTTAGGAGCTGATGCCGGGGTATCCCATTCAACGGCAAGGGAATGGATCAACCTGCTTGAGGCCAGCTATATCATTTTTCAATTACGCCCATGGCACGCCAATATCTCGAAACGACTGATCAAAGCGCCGAAGCTCTATTTCTATGACACCGGCCTCGCATCCTATTTACTTGGCATGGAATCCGAACAACACATCCGCAACCATCCACTACGCGGTTCGCTATTTGAAAATATGGTGATTGTTGAAGCCATGAAATTCAGACTAAATCGGGGCAAACGGAGTAATATGTTGTTTTACAGAGACAGCGGCGGCCATGAAGTAGACCTGTTGCTCACATCCGGCAATAAACTATTCCCCATCGAAATAAAATCCGGCGCAACTGTTAACCGTGATTATTTCAAAGGGCTGAACTATTTTGCAAAGCTTGGCACACCACCCATCACCTCCGGAGCAGTGATTTACAGCGGTGACAATGCACAAAAGCGAGGCATCTGGCAGGTCTGCCCACTGCAACACATGGAGCTTTTATTACAATCCTTGCAGAATGAATCATTGACATGAATGTAAAACAAAATTAGTGTGTATGATTATTACACACGGAGACAACAATGGCTCATCGCGTAAATTTTATACTGGATAATCATGTTTGGGATGCACTACAGGATATTCCCAAGGGAGAGCGCAGCAAGCTGGTCAATCATGCGGTTGGCAATGAACTACTGGCTCACAGGCGAAAAAAAGCGGCGATGGCAATGGATCAATTGCGTGCTGAAATAACGCCTGTTGATGGCACATCAGAAGCGTGGATCAGACAAGATCGGGATCATCATTGAAAACAATTATCCCTGATGCATCCGTATTATTAAAATGGGTGCTACCGCCAGCCAACGAACACCATGTTGAGCAGGCCATAGCCATTCGTGATGCCGTGCTGGATAGAAAGATCAGGCTACTGGTTCCGGCCTTGTGGTATTATGAAGTCGGTAACACGCTTAGCCGAAAATATCCGGATTATGCTGGCGCATTGTTATCCAGCCTGATCAATATGGATATGGAAAGCCCTCCACCAGATCAGGCCATACAAACCGCCGCCATTCAACTGGTCTCACGTTTCCAGGTTACGTTTTATGATGCTGCTTATCACGCGCTGGCGATTGAGCAGACTGGCGTGTTTGTGACTGCTGATGAGAAATATCTTCAAAAAGCCGGTTCTGTCGGACATATTGTTCATTTGAAGGATTGGGCGACGCTATAGCCACAACCTTAATCTAACCATCTGCGCCCATTCGTCTGGGGTGTAACTCGGACAAAATTGATTTGCTTCGGTTTATATTTCACAGACGGCTCGCTCGCTGTGCTTATTGTGGCTTTGCCACGGCGCAAGCATCATGGCAATTTATGAGTTCTGCGGGTTAGCTTTGCAATGTAAAATAAAACATGCATTATTATGCTTTAAGGTTAATTATATTTTACAATAGGTGTGAATCATGAAGTCATTGGGGAAATCCGCTGTTCCGCGTCAGATGCTTGCCGAACTTGAAAAGGTTGGTGAAGATATTCGTTATGCTCGCATCAGACGTAAATTCACCATGGCGGAGTTAAGCAAGCGGGCTTGTATCTCCCGGCAAACCCTTGATAAGGTTGAAAAGGGGTCGCCAAATGTGGCGATAGGCATTTATGCGCGGGTGCTGTTTTTGCTTGGTATTACAGGCACGGTTCGCAATCTTGCTGATTTATCCAATGATCCGATTTCCCGTGATATCGAGATTGCCAGCCTGCCACAAAGGGTGAAGAAAAAATGAGTCCCTCTAACAGTCAAGTCAGTGTGTTTATGTTTGGCTGTCGCGAGCAGGTAGGAACGCTCTTTTATCAACGCAACACCTTTACATTCTCATATGCCAAAGGATGGATGGAGCATGGCTTTCCAATATCGCCAGGCATGCCCCTGGAAAATGAAACATTTTATTCTCATGGATTGCCCCTGATTTTTTCTGACGTAGCGCCAGATCGCTGGGGCAGAAAATTAATCGAGAAAAAACTCCGGCGCGAAGGCCATCAGGGGCAGGTGCTGGATCAGCATTATCTGTT
>CAZDFL010000183.1:0-2724 GCA_964504835.1 uncultured Zetaproteobacteria bacterium | reverse complement strand
GAAAAACCAAAATCGGTAATCACGCGCACCAGCGCATTCACCTGATTTTTCTTGCGTACCGTGCCCACTTCCAAAAAGGCAAAACCTGCGTGCATGGCCAATACCATAGCTGCGCCCATGGTAAGAAAAAAGACATCAAATCCTGCTGTATTCATGTTCGTTCATCTCCCCAATATTTATTCGTTTAACTCAAGGCATCCTGATTTTCTTCACCTGTACGGATGCGAACCACGCGCTCCACCGATGTTACAAATATCTTCCCATCGCCAATTTTATTCGTACATGCTGCCGAACGAATTGTCTCAACCACCTCATCCACACGATCATCGGACACAACAACCTTTACCTCTGTCTTTGGTACAAAATCAACATTATATTCAGCACCACGATAGAGTTCAGTATGCCCTTTCTGACGGCCGTGCCCCCTAACTTCCGTGATGGTCATGCCGGAAATATCAATTTCCAGCAGTGCGTCTTTAACATCGTCAACCTTAAACGGTTTGATGATTGCAACTATCATTTTCATGATTTATCCCCTCCCTTGCCTGTCTATGTTTGTTCAATATTTCTGTTCGGCGCAGCATGCGCGAATAGCACCGCAACTGCAATATGCAAATGTCCGAACAAAAAAAAGCAGGGAGCGGCAAAACCGCTCCCTGCCCATGTGCAGAAGACACTTATTCCATAACCGGGTGGAAATATTGTTTAGTAATCTTCTACATTGTAAGCGCTGTTTAACCCAGCACCTGTTCACCATGTGAGGTGATATCAAGCCCTTCGCGCTCTGCTTCTTCATCCACACGCAGACCGACAAGCATATCGATTACTTTCAGGATAATGAAAGTTACCACAGCACAATAAACAATCGTTACCAGAATGGCCTTGATCTGAACAAATACCTGACCACCCATGCTCATACCTTCAGCCAGACCTGCGCCGCCGAATGAGGTTGATACAAATACGCCGGTCAGAATCGCACCAACGATACCGCCAATGCCATGCACGCCAAATGCATCGAGTGAATCATCATAACCGAGCGCTTTCTTCATGAAGGCAACCGCACAGAAACACAGTACGCCAGCAGCCGCACCAATAGCCAAAGCGCCAATCGGTCCGACAAAACCGGACGCAGGCGTAATAGCAACCAGACCAGCTACAGCGCCGGAACATGCACCCAGCAGACTGGCTTTTCCGAATACCACTTTCTCAGCCACACACCATGCCAAAACAGCCGTTGCAGTCGCAACCTGAGTAACCAGCATCGCCATACCCGCCGTACCGTCTGCCGCCAGTTCCGAACCGGCATTAAAGCCGAACCAACCGACCCACAGCAGTGCTGCGCCAATCATGGTCAATACCAGATTGTGCGGCATCATCGGTTCTTTCGGAAAACCTGTACGCTTACCCAGCACCAGCGCACATACGAGGCCGGCAACACCGGCATTGATATGAACCACTGTACCGCCAGCGAAATCGAGCGTACCCATACCACCCAGGAAACCACCCGGCCCCCATACCATATGGCAAACCGGTGCATATACAGCCAACACCCAGGCGCCAGTGAACAGCATCACAGCGGAGAATTTCATACGCTCGGCAAATGCACCAATGATAAGCACCGGCGTAATGATGGCGAACGTCATCTGGAAGGTGGCAAACACAGTTTCCGGAATCGTACCGGACAAGGAGTCGTAACCCACGCCAGAGAAAAATGCCTTACCTAAACCACCGATAAAGGCAGTACCCTCGCCAAAGGCCAGTGAATAACCGAGCACAACCCACAATACACTCATCAGGGATGCAATCGCAATCGTCTGCATGCACATGGAAAGCACATTTTTCTTGCGCACCATGCCGCCATAAAACAGCGCCAGACCTGGCAGCGTCATCATCAGCACCAGTGCTGTCGCTGTAATCATCCAGGCGGTATCACCCGAATTCAATGTTGGTGTATCTTCAGCAAACGCCAAAGCAGGCGTCAATAGCGCTGCCGGCAGCATCAATCCAATTTTGGACATCATTTTTTTCATTGGTTCCTCCCCCTTCTTATAAGGCATCCGCATCGGTTTCACCGGTGCGAATACGAACAACTTTTTCAACATCAGATACAAAAATTTTACCATCGCCGACTTTGCCGGAACGCGCTGCTTCAACAATCGCATCCACAACTTCATCCACCTGCGCAGCCGCTAGCACGACAGAGATTTCTGTTTTGGGTACAAAATCAACATTATATTCTGCCCCGCGATACAGTTCGGTGTGACCTTTCTGGCGACCATGACCACGCACTTCAGTGACTGTCAGGCCGGTAACGCCAACTTCAATGAGTTTATCTTTCACATCATCCAGCTTGAATGGTTTGATGATTGCTCGAATCATTTTCATATGCTTCTCCTTTATCGTTTACTTTGTTTTCAATAGATTTGAGGGTCAGGGGGATGGATGCAGCCATCCCCCTTCGCCATTCCGATCAGGGAGATCAGAAGCCGTATGTCATTTCAAATGCATAGGAAGTGATACTCTTGTTGGCCGGCGTATTATTTGGATCAGCAACAGCAGAACCATTCTTGTCTGTACGCACTTCAAGCAAGGCACCCAGTCCGCCGCCTAGAGCAGCAGTTACTGCACCCGTATAAGCAGTGGATTTACCGGCTACCGCGCGATCAAAATCAAAGTAGTCATAACGAACTGTTGCACCAATCATATCGGTGAAATCATAGTGGC
>CAZDFL010000182.1:0-2725 GCA_964504835.1 uncultured Zetaproteobacteria bacterium | reverse complement strand
AAAAATTCTTGCAGGTACAGAAAATCATTGAGCGTTTTCGTGGCCGAGAGGGTGATATCGATGGTGATGCCCGCTGGCTGCGCAAGGTAACCGATGTACGCAACTGGTTCCGTTTTGCCGCATCGGAACGCTGGCGTGAAGATGATACAGAATATGAACATTATGCCGACTCAGGAGGCAAATCCGGTGGCCAGAAAGAAAAACTGGCCTACACGATTTTGGCAGCGAGTCTGGCCTATCAATTCGGGTTGGAATGGAATGCGGTGCGTTCGCGCTCATTCCGCTTTGTCGTGATTGATGAAGCCTTTGGTCGCGGTTCCGATGAATCAGCGGAATACGGTTTGCGCTTGTTTAAACAGTTGAATTTGCAGCTGTTGATTGTCACCCCTTTGCAAAAAATCCATATCATTGAACCGCATGTGCAGCATGTCGGCTATGTCAGCAATGACGGCGGCATCAATTCCAAACTGCGCAATTTAAGCATAGAAACCTACCGCCAAGAGAAAAAACAGCGCGATGCATAATGAGTTGATAGCTATTGCAGCGTAAGTGAATGGAAAAACACTGCGCCGGATTGATCAGTTACCCCATTACCCGGCAGGTTTCAGAGTAAGCTGTTACTGTTCAGCGACAATTACGATACCCGCCTGCTTTCCTGATTTGTGAGATAGTATCTATCAAATTGAGTTGAACGTATTATCTATGCCACTTTGTAGTGCACTCTGAGTTTTGATCACATGGTTTATGCTCGCAGCCATAGCTGTTGTGGTTTGACGGCAAAAATGAGACCTTTATGATGGGCTCTGGATGTTTTTTTATGGTTTGTTTAAGGACGAAGATCATGGAGGATATATGATTAATTATCAGGATATCATTACGATGGAGTCTGGAAAGAGATCAGGCCAGCCTTGCATCAGGGGGTTGAGGATTACGGTGTATGATGTTCTGAGTATGCTCGCTGATGGTATGACGATGAAAGAAGTGATCAGTGATTTTCCGGAAATAAATGAGAAAGATATTTTAGCTTGCCTCTCATTTGCGGCAGACAAAGAACATAAAATTGCAGTCTGTGCATGAAACTGCTCTTTGATGAGAATCTCTCATTCAAATTGCGTGCAAGATTACAGGATGCATTTCCCGGCTCTCAGCATGTGCGAGATTTAGGACTGGAGCAAGTCAATGATACTGAAATCTGGGAGTTTGCTAAACGAGAGAACTTTGTCATTGTTACAAAAGATGCCGACTTTAATGATATGTCTGTTATACGCGGACATCCTCCGTATATCGTTTGGCTTAGAATTGGCAACTCCAGGGTGAGTCAATTAGAGGCTAGCATCAGGTTGCATCAAGCCGTTATCGAAGAAAACGTACTCGATGGGAAAATTGGCATCATTGAGATTGGTCGGCAGTGATTGAACTTGCTCGACAACGATTTAAGAAGCTCAAGCGATGACCAAGCTGGCTAAACTGAAAAAACGGTGGATGCAGAATGAAAATGTTCGTGACGCTTACGAATCCCATGCCTACGAGTTTGAAATCCACACTCTTTGATTGAAGCGAGGTCTGATGCCGGGCTTACTCAGGCTGAAGTGGCAAAACACATGGGAACCACTTCATTATGCGCAGCATATTCGACGCTGGCGAGAGGCCGGTTATCATGTATCACTGTTTTTCTTATCATTGCCAAATCCGAAAATGGCAATTGATCGGATAGCAGAGCGTGTACGTCAGGGTGGACTTGATTACGTTTATCGGGGCACCTAAAACAGGCCGTTACCAACTGAAGAATCGCCAATGTGATCTTTCGAGCCGGGCTGATTGAATCATGGGGGGCATGGCATCGAACGCATTATGCAGGCATATACGAATGGGGGCGTGCTAAAACCTGTGATCAGCAAGGAAAGAAGCCTGTGAAATGGACGCGTGTTGCCGATATTAAAGCCAGAGTCGAGCGAGCCTGGTTGCGCGGCGATATATGCCGGGCTGCGGTGGGTGATGGTGCGTTGTTTCCATTGTCGATCCGCTTAAAACAACCCTCATCGAGAGTGATGCAAGATGATCTGGCGGGCGTGCAGGAGTGGGTCAAAGAGATTCATGCCTATGCCAACAAGCAGCACATCCAATTGGATTGGCAGCAGGTGAACCACCGTTACCTCGGTCGGCAGCAGCTACCCTGTCAGTTGGTGTTGGACACGCCGCAACAAGCGGCACGGTTGATTGCGCAAGCCATGCAACTCAAACAGTTCATGGCACTCTACAAGCAGAGCCTCAAGCGACTTGCCGTGTTACAAGCATGGCTGCTGCAATATCCACTCAAAGCGCTGGAGCTGGCAGGTGAATGGGATCGTTTGCTGGATTTGTGCGAATGGATGCTCCTGCATCCGAACCCGCGTATTTATATGCGGCAAGTGGATGTGGCTGGCGTGGATAGCAAATTTATTGAGTCTCATCGTAAAGTGTTGGCGCAGTTGTTTGACCTGATCCTGCCGGTGTTTGCAGTGAACGATGATTTTTCAGGTGTGGCCGGTTTTGCGCGCCGTTATGGCTTTCTGGATAAGCCTGCCATGCTACGCCTGCGCCCGTTGGATGGGGCGATGTCATTATTATGCAGTGGTGCTGATCAGGATGTGATGATGACAGCCAAAGCCTTTGCCGCACTGGATCAGGATGTGCGCCAGCAAGTAAAAACCGTGTTTATTGTTGAGAATGAAATCAATTATCTGGC
>CAZDFL010000181.1:0-2728 GCA_964504835.1 uncultured Zetaproteobacteria bacterium | reverse complement strand
TCCGGTAGATCATCAACGATATGAAACATGGCAGAACCTCCTGTATAAGCCTGTTTCCTTTTCATGCATAGATAATACATTTTATTCGTTGGAAAATCAACCCAGGATCCGACATTGACATTGGATTATTTCAGCTTGTATCGAAGCCATCTCCACGCTAGAAAGCCGTTATGCCATGGATCGCCTTTTTCATCCCCTTTCTACTCATTTCAAGCCACATTTCTGCCGCCGAATTTGACATATACCAGTCAGATTATCGTCCGTTAAAGGTAGCCATTGCTATTGATACTACAGATGTTGCCGATGCAGATTTGCGCCGACTGTATCAGGTGGTTGAAAATGATCTCAACTCCAGTCAGTCATTCAAGTCCATTGATCCGATGGCGTTTATTGCTACGCCCGCAGAAGCGCTGAAAAAAATGGATTATGGAGACTGGCGTATTATCGGCGCTGATATTCTGGCGCTGTGCCACTTGTATCGACCCAAATCGGGTTTAAAGGTTGATATTCAGGTGCATGATCCTTTCAGAAACAAGCAACTGGTATCGCTCACTGTGGAGGGGAGTCAGGCCAACCTGCGCACGCTGGCCCACCGGGTTGCCGATCAGATTTATAGCGCTGCACTGGGTATTCCAGGTTATTTCACCAGTCATTTGCTGTATGTGCGTAAACGGGGCGATTTGTCTGATTTGGTTTACATGGATCAGGATAGCGCCAATCGTCAGACTGTGGGTAAAAATTTCACGCTATTGCTGTCGCCGGACTGGTCGCCGGATGGTCATATGGTCGCTTTGAATACCTATGTCGGTAATCATCCCCGGCTGGAGTTTTTTGATCTGAGCAGTGGCAAACGAACGGCGTTTGGTAATTTTAAGGGTTTGAATAGCACGCCGGAGTTTTCACCCGATGGCAACTATGTCGCCGCCACATTGTCATATACCGGCAATAGCGAAATTCATATTTACGATATTAAACAGAACAAGTGGCGGCAATTTACCCACCATAAAGGCATTGATACCACGCCAACCTGGTCGCCGGATGGCAAATGGATTGCATTTGTCAGTAATCGCAGCGGTAAACCTCAGGTCTATCGCCAAGCCGTATCGGGCGGCAAGGCTACCAGCGGCAAAGCCCAACTGGTCAGCACTCAAGGTACGTATAACACATCGCCTTCGTGGTCACCTGCCGGTGACAGAATTGCTATGATTTCATTGAAAAACTGGTCATTTGCAGTGGCAACGGTGCGACCGGACGGTTCCGATATTCGCTATCTGGCCAAAGGCAAACGTACCGAATCGCCAACCTGGTCGCCCAATGGTCAGATGTTGCTCTATTCTGCCGATGAACATCATATCCGTCGTATTTATCGGGTGCCCAGCTGGGGTGGGGTGCCTGAACCGATTACATCGGCGGCCATTGATGCATCTGACCCGGCCTGGTCACACTGATAAATATAAAAAGTTAACATGAAACGTAAACAACGCGCGTGAAGGTAGATGATGGTTGACTGGAAGGCGCTAAGTGGCACTATGCGTCTCAACTAGACGCTCGAAGGGAGACAGACATGAAAACAACACGTTCAACAACAATCATCCTGGTCGCCATGGCATCAGCAGCAATGCTTTTTGCCGGTTGTTCCAAAAAAGTAGAAGTAACTTCGGATACATCATCTAAACCAGCTGTTTCATCGCATAAGCAAACTGTTACGCCAGTGACAAGGGGCGTGGCTGAAAAACCATCAGCCAGTACTGTTTACTTCGCGTTTGATCGCTCGGACCTGGACGCAGCCGCCCGCGCTACGCTGGATGGCTATGCTGCCTGGCTAAATGCCAACCGCAGTATTAATATTACCATTGAAGGTAACTGTGATGAACGCGGCAGCCGTGAATATAATCTGGCACTGGGTCAGCGTCGCGCCGACAGTGTTCGTAATTACCTGAGCTCCCGTGGTGCCAGCGCAGGCCGCATTGATACGGTATCTTTTGGTGAGGAACGTCCTGTTTGTAAGGGTTCAGGCGAAGCATGCTGGGCGCAGAATCGTCGCGGTGACATTGTCACCCGCTAATCATAACAGCGTGAAAGCTATGAGGCGGCCACTGGTTCAACCGGTGGCCGTCATTTTCTTGTGTGCGCTGGTTTTAAGTGCTTGCGCCACTGATGACAAGAAAATCAGTCTGGAACAGGTTTGGACTCAGGATAAGCAGCAAATCAATGCTTCCATGACACAACTGCGTGATCACCAGACCCAATCTGATTTATCAATTCGGCAGCAAGAAACAGCATTCGTCGATATGCAGAAACATATCGATGCGCTGGAAAAGCTGAGTCAGTCCCAACAAGCTCAAATCAATGCAATTTCCAGCCGGATTGAACGTCTGCATAAAAAAAGAGCTAGTAAACCCGTAAAACCTGCTCTGAAAAGACCCATCAAGCCCGAGCCGAAACAGCGCACCACGCCAGTGAAAGCGCTGCCGCCTGCGGCGCCTGTTGCGACGGCTGTACCCAAGGTGGATAAGGCTGCGATGGCAGAAGCCGAGAAAAATGCCTATACATCCGCCTACCTGGCTCTCAAAAGCGGACGCTATGATGAAGCAGGCAATGGATTTAACAAACAGCTGGACTTGTATCCGGACGGTGAATATGCCGATCAGGCCTGGTACTGGCTGGGTGAAACCCGCCTTGCGCAAAATAGCAATGACAGGGCTTTCAATGCATTTAAATATGTAGC
>CAZDFL010000180.1:0-2772 GCA_964504835.1 uncultured Zetaproteobacteria bacterium | reverse complement strand
GTGGCCTCAAAACGCAGTTTATCGGCGGCATCGGAGGCATTGGAAATCAATTCGCGCAGGAAGATTTCCTTATTGGAATAGAGCGAGTGGATCATCAAATCCAGCAGTTGTTTTACTTCGGTTTGAAAAGCATGGGTTTCTTTGGTGGTTGTTGCAGTCATGGATTCTCCTGAATAAGTTGATCTGAATTCTACTGAACTCAATAGATAGGGGTTGAATCAATTGCTTTCAAGTGGCTGTGCAATTATTTCCCATGCGCATGATACGACAGTAAAAGCGAAAATTGACGCGACATCATAGCGTGGCAAGCGAGTGCTGCTTTAGCGAAAGCTATTATAAAATTCTCCAATATTTCAGCAGCTAAGCCTGGAATCAAAACGGAAGGGTTCCGGGGAGCCAGTGCGAACATCGTCTGCATCTGGATGCGCTGGGTTGAACAAATAATTCCATTCGCCTGCGACAACGACAGATGGTACGCGCAGTAGCACTGAAGATTGGGATTTCACCCAATCATCGCCGATCAACCGGGTTGATTCGGGAATAACCGGGCTATCCCAGCCATCAGGCGGTACGGCACTTTTTTGAAGCAGGGCATCATTAAACTGTACTGAGATCACAACATACGGAACAGATAATAACATTCGATCAACGTGTGTGATGATTTCCAGGGCAGCAAGCGCCCTCGTTTCCGCCAGGTAAACCACCTGTGTGCCCGAGCTGTTCCAGCGCCCGCCATATCGCGACGCGCCTTCACCATCCATGGCTGACGCTGCATAATCAGATCGAACGATGCGCCAGGCTGTGATCAACTGAATATGCCGTGCCGAATACGACCCAATACATCCACAACATCGCTGGTACCTGCTTCTGTATCCAATAGATTGATCGGTGTTTGCCCGCCAAGAGGCTGGCAGGGTCGGTGCATCCAGGCTACGCCATTCTCGATACTGCCGAGTGTATCAGCGGCACCTTTGAGTACATTTAAAAAGCGCACAACCCGGTCAGATACGATAGAAGGAAGTTGGGTGTTCTTTTCCATATATCGACGTAATGTCCGATAAGATGTTCCGGTGATCATTTCAAGTTCGATATTGGAAAAGCGGACGGTTTTTTGCAGTGAAAATACACTCTGTGGCGGTAGCCCTTCACGGATCAACCCGACTAGCCCAATCTTGTGCGCTTTTTGCGACAGTTGCTGATCGCCAATCGTCGAAAAAATATCTGTTGCTACCATACATGCCTCCGCGAGTAATATGTCACAATATTAATGACATTTGTCAGGACGCGCAAGCTGTATTGGTTCCTGTGGGTGCTGAATAATCCGCCAGGCTGCAAGTTTTTGGGCGCGATTCATGGCGGCATTGGCCGGGCTGGTTGATGGAAGCAGGTTTTGCTGAATATGTTGATGGGTTGACGGTAACGTTGGAAATACCAGCTTGCAGTATAATTCTTCGGCCTTGCGGCCATTAAAAAAGATGGCGCGGATATGCGGATGCATCGTGAAAAAAGACACAAAATCGTTGGCGATGACTGATTTGATGTCGATTGCAGAATCCAGACTGCCGGGACGGATGCATTGGTGTGCAACATCCCATAATGCCACATGGTTTTCGCGCAGGAGAGCAAGCCGTTCCCTGTATGGCAGTCCGGCATCAAAGCCGAATAACTCGGCCATAATCGGCCAGAATGCATTCTGAGGATGCGCATAATATTGTGTGGCAGCCAGCGATTTTCTACTTGGCATTGAGCCCAGAATCAGAATTCGGGCAGTGCTGTCCGCCGCAGAGGGGAAGCCGGTATCTTCTTTTATGAGGATTCTACCGACTGTAGAATAGCAGCGGCGGCTTTCATGCCGTCAACAGCCGCCGAAACAATGCCTCCTGCATAACCGGCGCCTTCACCGGCCGGATACAGACCACTTGTATTGACGCTCTGCATATCCTGACCCCGTTCAATGCGGATGGGTGACGATGTGCGGGTTTCGCAGCCGAACAGGTTGGCTTCTTCGCTGATGTAACCGCGCATTTTTCGGTCGAATCCTTTGATGCCTTCGGCCAATGGTCGGCTGACCCAGTTGGGTAACAATGCGTTGAGGTCGGCTGCAACAGCTTCGGGTTTGAAGCGGGTAGGGGCAAGAGTGCCGCTGGCTTTGCCAGCAATAAAATCGCTCAGTTTCATGGCTGGTGCCGCATAGCATTTTCCTGCTGCCCGGAATGTGGCCGCCTCCAGTTGGCGCTGGAATGCGATGCCCATCAGTGGACTATCTTTGATGCCGTGACGGTTGATATCCTCCGGGGTGATTTGAACGACAATACCCGAATTGGCCCATTGGCCAGCGCGCTTGGCATTGCTCATGCCGTTGACAGCCATATATCCGGCTTCGGTCGGCGAGGGCACAATCAGACCGCCCGGACACATGCAGAAGGAAAAAACACCACGTTTGCCGAGGTGCTGGTCGCTGGCTTGATGGGTCAGGCTGTATTCAGCTGCGCCGAGCGCCGGGTGGCCTGCTTTTGTGCCAAACTGAATGCTATCAATCAACGCTTGCGGATGTTCGGCGCGCAGGCCGACGGCAAAGGCTTTGGCTTGCATGCTGATGCCGCGCTGTTGTAAACGCTCGAAGGTATCTCGGGCCGAATGGCCGGTAGCCAGAATAACGTAGTCGGAGGCAATCTCCTCGCCATTGGCCAGACGTACGCCGGTGACGCGGCATTCGGACATCAGCAAATCATCCACTCTGGCTTCAAAGCGGTAGTCCGCTCCCAGTTCAAT
>CAZDFL010000179.1:0-2774 GCA_964504835.1 uncultured Zetaproteobacteria bacterium | reverse complement strand
GCATCACTCTACAGTTAGTCGATTGATCAAAGCAGGTGACGGAGACAGTAGAAATACGCGACACGAGTCCCTTTCCCGTTAAAATTGAAGTGGTGGAGTGAAAAAATGAAAGTATTTACTTATTCAGAAGCTCGGCAAAATCTATCCGAATTGTTAAATACGGCTCAACATGAAGAGGTAGAGATTCGTCGGAGAGATGGCTCTATCTTTTCAATTATTCCAAAAATGAAAAAAGAAAAGTCACCATTTGATGTGGTGGGCATAAAAACCAGTGCAACAACTCAAGATATATTAGATGCAGTCAAAGAATCCAGAGCAGGCTAACAAATAGCTCCACCCGAGCAAGAAAAGCTACGCGGTTTCTGGCCGGTGAGCTTGGACGTTACGCCTTTAACCCCGATTGCAGAAATGGTTGTTGCATAACATCGTCATATTGTTTGAATGAGCGAATGGTGAACTTGGGAATGACATTAATAACAGGGGCTTGTCGATTACGGTTTGTTGCCATGCTTATCCTGTGGGGTGTCAGTAGTATGCTGTCTGGCTGTGGTGCGGTTGTACCCGGCATGCAAAAGGCGGCGGCAGAAGGCCATGGGGTGGAAAACGCCATGTTTACCAGCCGGATTGTGCCCCTTGAATTGCCGGTTGCTGCGGTGGAGCTTGTTCATAAGGATAGCATGAGCAGTGGTGGGTTTTCTGCCTTGTGGGTGTCACCGGATTGTACGCGGATGATTACTATTTCTGACTATAGTCAGGCCTCCCGAGATGAACGGTTGTTGCGATCATCCTGGTTTGAAGCGTCGATCGACTTTGATAATCACGACAGGCTTGCTGGTGTGACTTATATCCAATCGGGGCAATTGAAGGGTTTGGACTGGAGCCTTTAATATGCAATCCACGCTATTGATGATGATTGAACTGGATGGAAAATAAAAGACGCTAACAGCGCTGCCTCGGATCAAGCCATAAGCCCAGTAAATCAGCCAGTAAATTTGCCAGCACATAGAATACGGCGATGATCAGTACACAGCCTTGCACCAGTGGATAATCGCGGCGCTGAATGGCTTCGATGGTTAACAGGCCGAGTCCAGGCCAATCGAATACGGTTTCGGTAATCACGGCTCCACCCAAGACTGCGCCCAGTTGCAGGGCGAACATGGTAATCACAGGTACGGCTGCCAGACGCGCGGCATGACGCCACCAGATCGTGCGTTCGGAAACGCCGAAGGCACGCGCTGTGCGTGTGGCATCCATGCTCATCGCTTCCAACCATGATGAGCGTGTCATGCGCGAAAGCACTGCCGCCAGCGCTGTGCCCAATGTGATGGTCGGTAAGACGATGGAACCCGGTTGATCCATGCCGGACACAGGCAACCAGCCTAATCCTACGGCAAAGATCAGCATCAGCACCGGCCCCAACCAGAAATTGGGAATGGAAACGCCGATTAATGAAAATCCCATCGCAGCCACATCCTGCACTTTGCCGGCGTGCCGAGCTGCCCAATAACCCAGCGGCAGGGCCAGCAGGATGGCCAGTAGCAGGCTTGCCAATGCAAGCTCGGCGGTGGCTGGCACGCGTTCCAGAATGCGCGCCAGAACCGGGCGATGATCAATCAGGCTGGCGCCCCAGTCGCCACTTATTAAACCGGAAAGGTAATGGCCATATTGAATCAGAATCGGCTGATCCAGATGCAGCGCCTGACGCAGCGCCTCGCGATCCGCCGCCATGGCGGTTTCACCGAGCAGCGCATCGACCGGATCGCCCGGCACCAGATGTAGCAAAAAGAACACCAGCGTTGCCACGCCCAGCAGGGTGGGAATGGCCTGTAATATTCTGATCATGAGTATGCGTCCGAACATCCGGGCAGACTAGTCGGAACAGGCAGCGATTAAAATGCGAACTGAGTCGTATGCTGATGTCGATGCAGCCACATGCTTGCCTTCTGCTTGCCTTCATGGTGCGGCACGGACATGCTTTCGAGTATGCAAACTACACAACATTTCGATACAGCAGAAATCGCCAAATTCGAGGCCATGGCCGAGGAATGGTGGAATGAAACAGGCAAGTTCAAGCCCTTGCATAAAATCAATCCGCTCAGGCTGGATTATATTGCCCGCCAGCTACCATTTGCGGATGCTACGATTCTGGATGTCGGCTGTGGCGGCGGTCTTTTGGCCGAAAATATGGCGGCACGCGGTGCCAGTGTGACCGGCCTTGATCGTTCGCCCAAGGCGCTCGGCGTAGCCCGTTTGCATAGCGAACAATCCGGCATAGCCGTTGACTATGTCGAAAACGATGCAGAAAACTGGGCTGAAACGCATGCTGGAGCCTACGATGCAGTGACTTGTCTGGAAGTGCTGGAGCATGTGCCGGATGTGCCGCGCACGGTGGAGGCCTGTGCGGCCATGATCAAGCCCGGCGGGTATTTCTTTTTTGCTACCCTGAATCGCAATCCGGTATCGTATATCAAAGCAATTCTGGGGGCGGAATATATCCTCGGTTGGTTGCCCAAAGGTACGCATGATTATGCCAAGTTCATCAAACCTTCGGAAATGAACAGCGCCTTGCGCCATGCCGGGCTGGAAATAAAGGATATCAAAGGCATGAGTTACGCTATGATGACCGATCATTTCTCTCTCAGTGACGACCTGTCCGTGAATTACCTCGGTTTCGCGATCAAACCTGCATAAGTTCTCTTTTATCATTGGCGCTGCCACCAGGGCAATCGCATTAAAATACGAATAACTTCAGACATTTAAAGCGTGCGCCATGC
>CAZDFL010000178.1:0-2783 GCA_964504835.1 uncultured Zetaproteobacteria bacterium | reverse complement strand
ACACCGTGGATGAGCATACCTTGCGCGCCGTTGGCGAGGCACGCAATTTCTGGCATCGGGATCGTGAGGTGCGTTTACCGCTGGCGCATGATGTGTGTGTCAAAATCAAACGCCCGGAACTATTATATCTGGCACTGTTATTTCATGATATTGCCAAGGGCATGGACGGGGATCACTCTGAGAACGGGGCAGTGATTGCGCGAGATTTTTGCCATCGCATCGGCCTGAATCGTGATGCGACTGATTTGATCGAATGGCTGGTGCGCGAACATCTGCTGATGGCGGTCAAGTCCCAGCGATTCGATCTGTCCGATCCGGATGTTATCAGTACCTTTGCCGAGCGCGTTGGCGATATTGAGCGCTTAAGATACCTATTGCTGCTGACTGTGGCGGATATTGCGGCGGTTGGCCCGAATGTCTGGAACGACTGGAAGGGTACGCTGCTGCGCGAGATATACCATGCCACCGCACAGTGCTTACTCGGCGAGCAGGCTGGCGGCGATGCGGGCGAACAACGCTATCGTACGCGGCTGGAAACTGTGCTGGATACAGTCGAAGGCGACAGGCAATCGCTTCGAACGGCGCTGGATTTACTATCCATTCCCTGCGTGATGCATTTCCCGCCGAGGCAGTTGCGCAAAATCGCTGAATTGCTTGTGAACCATTCAGACGATGCGGTGCATATGTGGGTCGATAAGGAACGTGCTGAAACGCTGGCCTTTGTGGTTGCCCGCGAACGGGTCGGCCTGTTTGCCGCGCTGGCCGCAACACTCACGTCGGGCAATGCCAGTATCGTGGCAGCGCAAGCCTATAAACTGGCCGATGAGCGCCGGGTGCTGGATGTATTTCATGTGCAGGCATCCGATGGTACGCCCTTCGATATCGAAACCGATCTGGAACGGATGCAGTCACGCATCACCAGCTTGTTACTCCAGAATGAAATCGAAACGGTGACTGTGGACAAGGACTTTAAGGTGAATGTGTTGATGCGGCGCGTACCGGTGCGCGTGCGTGAATTGCCCCAGGCTTCGTTTCATGAGACTGTCATTGAAGTTTCAGCCGCCAACCAGCCTCGCTTGCTGGCCAGGCTGGCTGAAGTAATCAGTACGGAAGGCTATGCCCTGCACGGCGCTTCTATCTCGACATTCGGCGAGCGGGTAGTGGATGTGTTTTTTATTACCGGTAAGCAAGCAGAGCAACTTTCGTCGGAGAAAATAACGGCATTGTGCGACATTCTGGCTGATGAGGCGACATTGCCGGAGTCGTCAGAATAAGGGATACAAATGAATTTACTTGAACGCATTTTTGAGACCCGGAAAGAAAAGAAAAACGGTTTTGTGCTGGCGCTGGGCGGTGGCGGCGGTCGTGGCCTGGCGCATCTGGGTGTGCTCGATGTATTGGAGCAGCACAAATTAAAACCCGATGCCATCGTCGGCAGCAGTATTGGAGCGCTGTTTGGCGCTATGTATGCCATGAATCCGGATGCCAAGGCGGTGATTCATCATGCCTGTAGTATTTTGCAGTCGGAAAAATTTTCCAAACTGGATTTGCCCTCACTTGAGGATGCAAATGGCGAAGATCAGAGCTGGTTAGCCAGGCTCAGTTCGGCGGCCAGACAAACGCTGTTGTATACCAAAGCGGCAACGGAACTGGCGTTGGCGGATACTGATGCACTGGTGGATATTGCGTTTGCTTTTTGTGGTGGTGAATCATTCCATGATGTTAAAATCCCCCTGTATGTGACGGCAGTAGAATTTCCAGGCGGCGATTGTAATTTATTCTCGGTCAATTCGGATGTGAAGTTACCGTGCGCAGTTGCGGCAAGCATGGCGATTCCCGGTGTGTTTGAACCGCTGCTTATCGGCGGACAAAAGTATGTTGATGGTGGCGTGGCTTCTGATTTACCAGCCAAAGAGGCTCAGATGGTGGCCAATTCGGACCAGTTGGTGCTGGCGGTCAATGTGGGTGCCCGGCCACGCGAAGATATTGAACCAGTCAATGTTTTTGGTATGCGCGACTGGGCGGCGCAGATTCAGGCGCTATATTTGCGCAAATATAACAAGACATTTTCCGATGTGCTGATCGAACCGCTGGTTGGTTTTACGCAGTGGCAGGATTTTTCCAATGTTGAGCAGGAAATTGAAAAGGGCAGGCAGGCCGCACTGGAAAAAATGCCTGAGTTGATTGATAAACTGAATCTTTGAATCAAAAGGGGAGAAGGCCATGGAGCGCATGGATCGCGCCGTTATTTTAGCGGCTGGAATGGGTACAAGGTTGAAGTGGATGACAAAGCACCGCCCCAAGGCATTGATGCGGGTAGCCGGTGAAGCTGCCATTGTGCATGTGATTCGGAGGCTGGTCGCTGCCGGGGTTCGCGAGATTGCGGTCAATGCATTTCATCATGCCGATCAATTGGCCGATTTTCTGGGCGATGGTGCCAGATTCGGCTGTCATATCTCGATGAGTTTTGAAGATGAATTACTGGATTCCGGCGGTGGTGTGAAAAAAGCATTGGCACAATTGCCGGGCAGTGGCCCGGTTACGGTGTATAATTGTGATGTACTGGCTGATATTGATGTGGCTCGTCTGGCCTGCATGGTGCCGACTGGCGGGTGTAGTATTGCGCTGGTAGATAACCCCCAACATCATCGCAATGGGGATTTTATTTTGCATGGTGATGATGTATCCATGACCGGATATGATCGGTTCACCTTTGCCGGCGTATCGGTCTGGGATGAGGCAGTATTTGAAGATTATGAGGCGAACGAAGCCTTTTCATTGGC
>CAZDFL010000177.1:0-2796 GCA_964504835.1 uncultured Zetaproteobacteria bacterium | reverse complement strand
CAGTGCGCCGGATACCATCGGCCCGCGCCAGATCACGGCCTGATTTTCCTCCATCAGATAACCGATGGAAATGGTTTTGACACCGTAATTTTCAAGCGGATAGAAGGTTTTATTATCATAATCGATTTCCGGCTTGTAACCAGCCAGACCCATCATGCGCGGCACAGAAGGGCCGTAGATGTCGGCATCGAGCAGGCCAACGCGAGCGCCGGTCTGCGCCATCGCAACCGCCAGATTGACCGCCGTGGTCGATTTTCCAACGCCCCCCTTACCCGATGCCACGGCGATAATATTGGCCACGCCGGGAATCGCCTGTTTGCTTTGCGACGGAGCCACTTTGGAACTCATGGTGATATGCACTTCGCTAACGCCGCCCAGGGCCGAAACCACAGCATCCGCCTGCTGGCGAAACTCCTCTTTGACCGGGCAGGCGGGCGTGGTCAGTTCAATGGTAAAGGCAACTTTGCCGCCATCAATGGTGAGGTTTTTCACAAAACCGAGCGCCACGATATCTTTCTTGAAATCGGGGTCGATAATGGTGGAAAGGGCTTTGAGAATCTCAGCTTCGGTCGTCATAGTGTATCTCCATTGTCGGCATCGTCATAATCCCGACTAAAAGTGTCAAGTTCTATGCTTTTGCCGTATGCTGCAATTGCTTTTTTTTCCGATGGTGAGGGCTGTCACAGAAATGACATCAAGGCATGATACGCTAGTCCGCACTGTCAGCAGCAGTAACAAGTATTTTCAATAAAAAAGGCGGAGCGTGCAAACTCCGCCTTTTTTTATTGACCCGATCCACGTCATCCGATGAGATGCAGGCATGAACGTATTGATCATCGGCAGCGTCTGGCCGGAACCTGCATCGTCCGGTGCTGGCTTGCGCATGATGGAGATGATTCGGCTATTTCGGAAACAACACTGGCCTGTCGTCTTTGCCAGCACTGCCGAGCGGACGGAATATACATCCAATCTGAATGAACTGGCTGTCCGCAGCGTACCAATCGCCGTGAATGACAACGCTTTTGACCGTTTTATTATCGAACTACAGCCTGATTTGGTGCTGTTTGATCGCTTTAGCATGGAAGAGCAATTCGGTTGGCGGGTAGAAAAACACTGCCCGAATGCGATGCGTGTGATTGAAACCATTGATTTGCATTGCCTGCGCCATGCTCGCCACCAGATATTCAAGCGCATGCCCGCCGTGGCGTTGGATGTGACGCAGTCCGATTTATTCAATGCCATTGCAGTGCGTGAAATTGCCGCCATCCACCGCTCCGATTTGTCGATACTGGTATCCGATTATGAAATGGCGCTGTTGCAAACACAGTTTTCCGTCAGCCCCGACATTATTCATCTCTGCCCATTCATGTTTGAACAGCAGCAAAGGCGTATGC
Source organism: uncultured Zetaproteobacteria bacterium (assembly GCA_964504835.1). Taxonomy (GTDB): domain Bacteria; phylum Pseudomonadota; class Zetaproteobacteria; order Mariprofundales; family Mariprofundaceae; genus Mariprofundus. The sequence goes on along the minus strand of CAZDFL010000177.1, from coordinate 1,402 downwards.
CTTCCCCTGCATTTGCGCAGCGCTCCGGTTTTGTCATGATCGGCAATTTCCGCCACGCCCCCAACTGGGATGCTGTGTTATGGTTAAAACAGCAAGTCTGGCCATTGATCAGAGCGCATTTACCTGAAACAGACGTGCATCTTTACGGTGCTTACACACCAGCAAAAGCCTTCGCCTTGCATCAACCCTCCAGCGGATTTTATATTCATGGCCGCGCCGCTTCTGTCGATACTGTGATGCAGCAGGCCAGAGTATGTCTGGCACCGCTCAGATTCGGCGCCGGGATTAAGACCAAACTGGCCGATGCTATGCTCAATGGTACGCCATCTGTGAGCACCAGCATTGGCGTTGAAGGCATGTGCGGAAGCCTGCCATGGGCTGGGGCGGTTGCTGATGATGCAGAAGCCTTTGCAGCAGCCGCTGTATCGCTTCATCAGGATGGAGCATTGTGGCAGCAGGCGCAGGGGCGCGGGCTGGCGATTATAGATCACCTGTTCGATGCCAAAACAAATGGCGATGCCCTGATCCATCGATTATCAGCCTTGAAAGAACGGCTTGATGAACACAGACAGCAGCAGTTCACCGGTTTGATGCTCCGGCATCATCATCAACGCAGTACGGAGTTTATGTCGCGCTGGATTGAGGCCAAAAACAGACTGCCCGATCCGCCAGACTAAGCCTTGAAACATTCAGTCGTTTTGGAAGTCTGTAGTCAGCCATACACGCATACGACATGATCTGACGCAGCATGCCTTATCATAACCTCACAGGAGATCAGATATGGCAGAGATTCCAGTTCACAGTTCAACTATCCAAAGGTTCCAATGAAGTGCTGTGCAGCAAAGTATTAGAGCAGCCCAATGCGGTGGAAAAAAATATCATCTACCTGTGGTCATTGCGGATGTTGATTATCTGCGGTGGTTACCGAAAGTTTGTGGAGAAACAAAGTTTCAACAGTGATGATGGTCAGCGACTCACCCAATGCGATGATGATGCATACCTGCTGGAAACCATAGCTCAGGACACCAATGAGTTGCGCTGGTGGCTACTGGGCTTCGGTTCAGGTGTAGAAGTGTTGGAGCCTTCGGTTTTGAGAGAAGACTTTAGACGCACAGGCAACAAAATGGCTACAGCCTATGAAATGAAAACGACCACAGGCATCTGTGCGACCCATCCATGAGTCGCGTGTTAACGTATTTTAGCGTTCAGTGATTTCGATCAAGTGGTAGCCAAACTGCGTTTTGACCGGGCCGTGTAGCTTGTATAATTCAGCAGAAAAAACCACATCATTGAATTCCTTGACCATTTGACGTTCTCTGAATTGTCCCAGATCGCCGCCTTTTTTGGCTGACGGACAGGTTGAATGCTGGCGGGCGACATCGGCAAAGTCTGCGCCATTTTC
>CAZDFL010000176.1:0-2804 GCA_964504835.1 uncultured Zetaproteobacteria bacterium | reverse complement strand
GGACTAAATCACCGATGCAAACAACAGCATGGCGCAGCCTGAAATGGATCAGTTTAACTGTATCGCTGGGCAGCATTGCGCTTGCGGTTGTTCTGATGCAATCCGGCGATTCGCAACAGACTGAGGCAACGAAAGCAAAAGCAGCGCCGAAAACCCAGGTGGAAAGCCCGGTGATCGTTGAACGAAAAGATGGTAAAATTACATGGCAATTGCGAGCCGCAGATGCCAGCCAGCAACTCGATGGCAAAATGCGCCTGAGCAAACCTATCCTGACCCTGTATACGGAAAATGGTAAGGAAATCAAAATTTCAAGCAAACTGGCGTGGTTTGAAGCTGTGCAGCGTAATGTACGCTTCGAGGATCATGTTATGGTGTTGTTTGATGACTGGTCGTTGCAGAGTGAGTTGTTAATTTATAACAGCGGCAAAGATGAAATCCAGATTCCCGGCTCATTCAGGCTGTGGGGAAAAACGATCAAAGCGCACGGGAAAAATATGCGCTTGCATCGGGCTACTGAAGAGGTCAATGTCGAAGATGGTATCTGGATTGAGGATACTGACTCGCACTGGCAAGGAGTATCAAAATGACAGTTCAATGCACAACAACAAGAGGCATGCTGTTGTCAATCACCTTTATGCTGGTTCTCGGCCTTTTTCCAGCCCGCCTGTGGGCCGGAACAGTAAGCATCGAAGCCGGAAAAATGACGGTCTATCACAAAACAAACCAGGTCATTTTCACCCAACAGGTACATTTAAGCAGGCAAGATTTTGAACTCTATTGTGATCGTCTGGTCGTCTATTATACCGACAAGGATCTCGACCGCGCCGAAGCCTTTGGCAATATCCGCCTGCGGCATGGCAAAGCCAGGGGCACATCCGACAAAGCCGTGCTGAATCAGAGCAAAAACACCTTAACGCTGATCGGTAATGCTGTGCTTAAACAAGATGGCAATCGCGTTGAAGGTGAGCAAATCATCCATGATATGAACAAGGAAAAAACCGTGGTGCTGCCACCCAAAGGCGGCAGAACGCATATGACCATCGAGTCCGGCGATAGCAATGGCAACCTGTTATCCGGTCAGGGCAAAAAACAATGAGCTCACACCACCTTTCGGCCAGAGGACTGTGCAAAAGCTACCGTAGCAAGCAGGTCGTTATCGATGTCGATATCGATGTCCATTCTGGTCAGTGTATTGGTTTGCTGGGGCCAAACGGAGCTGGAAAAACCACCAGTTTTTACATGGTCTGCGGGCTGGTTGCTGCCGATGACGGCAACGTCAGTCTGGATGAGCAGGATATCACGCGTTTACCCATGCATCAGCGCGCCCGCCAGGGGATCGGTTATCTGCCACAGGAAGCCAGTATTTTTCGCAAACTGACCGTGAGGGAAAACCTGCTGGCGATTTTTGAAACGCTGGACATACCCGATATCCAGGTCGAGGAAGAGATGGAAGGGCTGCTGGTTGATCTGGGCATCGAGGCAGTGCAACACCAAAAAGCCTATACATTGTCCGGAGGACAGCGCCGACGCACTGAAATCGCCCGCGCACTGGTCACCAAACCCAAATTCTTGCTACTTGATGAACCCTTTGCCGGCGTCGATCCGATTGCCGTGGAAGATATTCAGACCATTATCGCCGAACTGCGCAGCAAAGACATCGGCATCCTGATTACCGATCACAATGTACGCGATACATTATCCATCTGCGACCGCGCTTATTTGATGAATGCCGGCCAGATTCTGGTGCATGGTAGTGCCGATGAAATCATCAACCATCCGGATGCCCGCCGCCTGTATCTGGGCGAAAGTTTCTCGATGTGATGGTGAATGCCGTATTCGACTGGACAACAGGCATGAACATGCTTGAATGCTATTGGGGAGATCATCCATACCGCCTATGAATGCTGTGAATGAATCCATTATTGTCGCCATCACCGGCGCTTCCGGTGCTGCTTACGCGCTACGCCTGATCCAGCGTCTGGCCGAGGCAGGTGTATATCAGCATATTCTGTTATCCAATGCCGCCAGAGTGGTCTTAAAACAGGAAGTCGGGCTTTCGATTCCGGAACAGACCGCGCTGGAACAAGTGCTGGCCGATCATCTCAATATCACTGCCGACCATATGCGCTGCTATGCCCTTGATGACTGGTTTTCTCCCACCGCTTCCGGCTCGGCAGGCATCAAGAAAATGGTCGTCATCCCCTGCTCCATGGGTACGCTGGCCCGCATTGCCAATGGCGCTTCGGATAACCTGATTGAACGCGCCGCCGATGTGATGATGAAGGAGCGCCGCCAACTGATTCTTGTGCCACGCGAAACGCCGTTATCGAGCATCCATCTTGAAAATATGCTCAAACTGTCCCGCATGGGGACGCATATTATTCCAGCCATGCCGGGTTTTTATCACCGGCCTGAAACGCTGGAGGATATTATTGATTTCCTGGTTGATCGCGTACTTGATCATCTCGATTTCGCCAACCCTGAGGCGCAACAATGGGGCAGTTGAAATTCCAGACTATTTATATTGCCACCGCGCTGTGTTCTCTTTTCCTGTCCGGATGCACCGCTCTCGTCGCTGTATCAGCCATTCCGGGTGCCATGTATGGCATGGTGGCCGATCAATTTTCCGGTGAGGAAGAAAGTTTTGCCTCCGGCATGCCTTTAACGCTGGCTGCAACCCAGCGCTCATTACAAAAAATACAACTCGATATCGACATGCTCGAAATCCTGGATGATGGTGGTTATGCCATCGCCTTCGCCAACAACAAACTGGATGGAAAAATCACCCTGAGCAAACAAACTGA
>CAZDFL010000175.1:0-2832 GCA_964504835.1 uncultured Zetaproteobacteria bacterium | reverse complement strand
TGCAATATGATTGCCGCCGGTGAGGAAACCGGCCAGTTGGAGGCGGTGGCTTCGCGGTTGGCGCAGTTGCTGGAACATCGCCAGCAGTTAAATCAGGATTTACTCTCGGCTACCCTGTATCCGGCCATTATCATGGGTTTTGGCATATTGGTGATGCTGTTTCTGATGACGGTTGTGATTCCAAAAATGGTGGCGGTGTTTGAGCATGCCGGTGGTAATTTACCGACAATAACCAAGGTGGTCATCTCCTTGTCCGACTTCTTGCGCGCTCACGGAGGCTGGTTGATCGTGGCACTGGCCGCTTTAATTCTGCTGTATAAAGTACTCATGCGTAAGCCATCGGTGCGCCTGCGCCGCGATGAATGGCTGTTGCGCTTGCCGGGTATTTCAACCCTGATGGTGACGATAGAAACAGCGCGCTTTTCGCGCACGCTGGGTATGTTGTTGAGCGGCGGCGTGCCTGCATTGGCGGCGATGCTGATTGCCAACCAGAGCTGGTCGTTGTTGCCGCTGAAGGCCATTGGCGAACAGGCCAGAGAAGGTTTGCGCGAGGGCGAATCACTGGCTTCATCTTTAGAAAAGGGCGGTTATATTCCGTCCATGGCGACGCAATTACTGGCTGTCGGTGAGCAAAGCGGGCAACTCAATACGATGCTGATTCGCATTGCCGACCATTATGAAAAAGAAGTGTCGCGTAATTTAAGCCGAATGTTGACCATTGCCGAGCCGCTTCTGGTGATGTTTATGGCTGTCGGCGTGGGCGCGCTGGCCATGGCTATTCTGTTACCGATTGTCGAAATGAATCAGCTAGTTAAATAATTAGTATGAGAATATACATAAAGTGTTTCGAACAGTGAATTGCCGGGCAATTGTACTGTTGGCTTGTGCGCTGCTGATGGTTGTTTCCACCGGTTATGCAGATCCGTCAGCTTCATACCGTCAGGCGGTGAATATGGCAGCGCAGGGTGATGACAAGGGTGCGCTGGCAATATTACATGCCTTGGACGAGACATTTCCGGATGGGGGTGTCTGGCGGCAACGCAAGGAAGCTGCCGAACAATTGATCGGTATGCGCGCGGTTCAACAAACGGTGTTTCCCACTCGCTCAGTCCCGAATCCACATTTGGCACTGGCATCTGCATATGCATCTGCTCATCCTTTATTGCCGGATGCCACGCGCTGGCCTGCTACGGCGTTGGCTGTGCTGCTGCCGGGAGCAGGTCACGCATGGCAGGGGCGCTGGAAAGACGCGGGCATGGCGGCGATGATGGTGTGGCCGATGCTGATTTTAACCCTGTGGGCGGCCAGAAGACGGATGGGGCCGGTGACGGTGTTTTTTGCGCTGATTACGATATGGCTATGGTCGGGCACGGTATTTTCTTCCATATCGCTGGCTGAGCGCGGTAATGCGGAAATGTATCTGGCATGGTGGCAGGGTGTTTGGCAGGCATCGGGTTTGCCCGGCAGTCCGTGGTGATGACCGGGATGCCTAGGCTCTATGGGATTTTAGCCTTAGCCAGCTTTGGCCTTGCGATGCTGTGGCAGTCGATTTTGCCGGCCATGAATAGTCCCGAGAGTTTCTTTATGCACTTTTATCGTAACGGCATTGGTCAGATGGACGGGCGAGCATGTCCTTCCTATCCGGTCTGTTCGCTCTATGCTGCGCAGGCGGTGCAGCAACATGGTTTGTTGGTAGGCTCATGGCTGGCGATGGATCGGATTATTCATGAGCATGATGATATTGAACATGGTCATTGGTTGACTATCGATGGTGAAGAACGTTTATTTGATCCATTGAGTCGTAATGATTTCTGGCTGAGTGGGGAGCAATAGGACTTTGAGAAATAATGAAATGAGAGGAATGAGAATGAAAAACAATCAATCTATATTGAACTGCCGTAGTGATGAAAAAGGTTTTACCTTGCTCGAAATCATGGTCGTGTTGGTCATTATCGGGGTACTGGCGGCATTGGTCGCACCGCGTTTTCTGGAGCGGGCTGATGAGGCCAAAGTGGATGCGTGCAAGGTGCAGATGAAAAATATCGGGCAGGCATTAAAATTGTATCGTTTGCAGCATGGTAAATATCCGGCTTCCGGCGGTTTGCAGGTGCTGGCGTCTGCGGGTAAGGATGGCAAACGTTATATGGATGCCGTGCCGAAAGATCCGTGGGGCGGTGATTACGTTTATTTGTCGCCCGGTGTGCATGGTGATTTTGATATTCTGTCTTATGGCGCAGATGGGCAAGCAGGTGGTAGCGGCTTTGATGCTGATGTTGGTAGTTGGCAGTAAAAGTCCGGGCGAACCGCGAATAAACGCGAATGATATTCAATGGTAAAAGCAAATATTTGACACAGATGAACGCAGATAAACACAGATGAAAGCTCAATCAGGTTTTACGCTGCTGGAGATTATGCTGGTCATCGTGATTATGGCGGTGACGTCGATGATGGTTGCGCCATCGTATTTTTCAGCTGTGTCTGTGTCTGTGGATGATGAAGGCAAACGGCTGGCGCAGGTTTTGCGTCTGGCCAGTGAAGAAGCAACGCTTTCGGGCAATGCGTTCAGGGTAAGATTTCGTCAGCATAGCTATCAATTTCAATCCGCCGATCAGGCAGGCGCCTGGCAGTCGGTACAAGCATCACCGTATCAGCAATATACGCTGGCGAAAGGTATTCAGATTATTGAGATCAAGCCGTCAACGCCATTGAAAGAACAGGCGGATGAAGAAAAGAAAGGGACAGAAGCGGTGCTTGCCGATCTGTTGTTACCACCTGAGGGTATTCGAAAAATTGCCGATATTGTGCTGGATCGCGAGCCAGATGGCGGTCATC
>CAZDFL010000174.1:0-2874 GCA_964504835.1 uncultured Zetaproteobacteria bacterium | reverse complement strand
TGCACCCATGATCCGGTCTGCGGCATGAAAGTAAGTCGCACCTCATCCAATCATGCCCATCATGCCGAACATGATTATTATTTTTGCAGCCAGCACTGTGTTGAAAAATTCTCAGCTGATCCTGCGGCTTATGAAGGCAAGGATCAGGCCTGCGACCACCATCATGCCAAAAAGAGCGCACAGCCGGATAACCCTGATGCCATGTATTTTTGTCCGATGTGCCCTGATCAGGAGCAGCAGGGGCCGGGCACATGCAAAATCTGTGGCATGGCGCTCGATCCGATGGCAGCGCCTGCGCTCAAAGAAAAAACCGAATATGTCTGCCCCATGCACCCGGAAGTGGTCAGTGATGAACCGGGATCGTGCCCGAAATGCGGTATGGCGCTGGAAGCGCGCACGGTCACTCTTGATGAGGAGAATCCGGAGCTCGATGATATGTCCCGTCGACTCAAGATCAGCACGATACTGGCTGTACCCGTATTTATTCTGGCCATGGTGGCCGATCTGGCGCCGTCGTGGCTGCCATCCGCTTTGACCATGAGCACCGTGCAATGGATTGAATTTGTGCTGGCTACGCCGGTTATTTTATGGGGCGGCTGGCCGTTTTTTGAACGTTTCTGGCTGTCGGTCAAAACCTGGAATTTGAATATGTTTACGCTGGTGGGCTTAGGTGTTGGCGTGGCCTGGATTTACAGCGTGGTGGCGCTGCTGTTGCCCGAAGTTTTTCCTCCGATCATGCAGATGGATGGAGGACTCGTTGATGTCTATTTTGAAGCCGGTGCTGTGATCACGACGCTGGTGCTGCTTGGGCAGGTACTGGAGTTGCGCGCCCGCTCGCGTACCAATGAAGCGATTAAACTGTTATTGGGCATGGCACCAAAAACAGCACGCCGTGTGTCCGACGATGGTTCGGAGGCCGATGTGCCGCTGGAAGATGTGGTGGCCGGTGATGTATTGCGTATCCGCCCCGGTGAAAAGGTGCCGGTTGATGGCATTGTGACCGAGGGTGAGAGCAATGTGGATGAATCAATGGTTACCGGCGAACCGGTGCCGGTTGAGAAGATGGCTGGAGAAAAACTGATTGGCGCTACGGTCAACGGCAATGGCTCGTTGCTGATGCGAGCCGAAAAAGTCGGTGCCGATACATTGCTGTCGCAGATCGTTTTGATGGTGTCAGAGGCGCAGCGCTCGCGTGCGCCGATTCAGAAAATGGCTGATACGGTAGCCGGTTATTTTGTGCCCGCCGTGGTTGGCATTGCTCTGCTTGCGTTTGCCATCTGGATGTTGGTCGGGCCGGAACCACGTTTGGCGCATGCCATTGTCAATGCGGTGGCTGTGTTGATTATCGCCTGCCCCTGCGCTTTGGGGCTGGCCACGCCGATTTCGATTATGGTCGGAACAGGCAGGGGAGCGACTGCCGGGGTGCTGATTAAGAATGCCGAAGTGTTAGAAATCATGGAAAAGGTCGATACCGTCGTGGTCGACAAGACCGGCACGCTGACTGAAGGCAAACCGAGCCTGAGCACGGTGCGGGCTGTGGCAGCCATGGATGAAAATCTGGTATTGCGTTTAGCGGCCAGTCTGGAACGGGCCAGTGAACATCCGTTGGCTGAAGCCATTGTTTCAGGCGCAAGCGCCAAAGGGCTGGAACTTGAAACCGTCGAAGGATTCACCGCCATTACCGGCAAAGGCGTTAGCGCCAGCGTCGGTGGTCAGGCTGTGTTGTTGGGGAATATCCGTTTAATGCAGGATAATGCGATTGAGACAGGTAATGAAACTGCCTTCGTTGAAGAGCATCAGCGTGGCGGGGAAACAGTGATGTATCTGAGCCTGGACGGGCATCTTGCCGGTCTGATCGGCGTATCCGATCCAATCAAGGCCTCCACGCCGGATGCAATCCAAGCGCTGCATGATGAGGGGCTTGAAGTGGTCATGCTGACCGGTGACAATCATAATACGGCGGCGGCAGTGGCAGCAAAACTGGGCATTGATCGTTTTGAAGCCGATGTATTGCCGGATCAGAAAGCAGCCGTGGTCAAAGCCTTGCAGGCTGAAGGCAAAACGGTAGCCATGGCCGGAGACGGTATTAACGATGCTCCGGCACTGGCGCAGGCGCATGTTGGTATTGCCATGGGAACCGGCACCGATGTGGCGATGGAATCGGCGGGCGTTACGCTGATTAAAGGCGATCTGACCGGCATCGTACGGGCGCGCCGTTTATCCCGCGCGACGATGAAGAATATCCGTCAGAACCTGTTTTTCGCTTTCATATACAACTCAGCAGGCGTACCGATTGCCGCCGGTGCGCTATACCCGGTATTCGGTTTACTGCTGTCGCCGATTATTGCGGCGGCGGCGATGAGTGTTTCATCGGTGTCCGTGATTACCAATGCACTGCGATTGCGTAACGCGAAACTGTAGCGCATGTACCTATAAGGAGATATCAATGACAAAATTTAACAGGCTTTCAGCTCTGCTGGCATTCGCCGTGCTGCTGGTGGCGAGCAACCTGGCTGGTATATCCGAGGCTCAGGCCTCGGAATTGAAGCGCGTTCCAACCGAGCAGGTCTGTATGGTTAATGATGCATTCATGGGCAAGAAGCAGATTCCCATCCCGGTTCAGGGCAAGGTCTACTATGGCTGTTGCCAGATGTGTGTGAGTACGCTGACCAATGATGCGGAGGAGCGTCAGGCTATCGACCCGGTCAACGGGCATCGCGTGGACAAAGCCACCGCCGTGATCGGAGCATTGCCGGATGGCAACGTGTTCTATTTTGAGAATGAGGCGAATTTTAATGTCTATGCCTTGCACACAGACAAAATGAAAAATGATCAAAAGGATGAAAAATGATTGAAGTAACATTGGCAGGCGCC
>CAZDFL010000173.1:0-2891 GCA_964504835.1 uncultured Zetaproteobacteria bacterium | reverse complement strand
CTGGCCATTACGGTTGGTTTTATGGGGGCGTTTACGACCTTTTCGACTTATTCACTCGAATCAGTGCGTTTATTACAGGAAGGTGCCTTTTCTCTGGCTTTCGGTAATATTGCCGGACAGGTCGTCGTCTGTCTGCTGCTAACATGGCTCGGTATTCAACTGGCCAGAGTGATTTGATTGTCGGCTTTAGCAATGACGCATTTATGATGTGGTGACGAGATAAAGCAGTAGCACATTGAGCAGCATGAGAATGATGGCCAGCCCGCGCCAGAAGCTGACCGGGTCGCGCTCCAGCAACGGTGCATGGGTTCTCATCAGAGATGGATTCGGCGTGGAGAGATCGCCATAGAATTCGGACATCACTTCGTAGCGGTTTTCCGGGTTGGGCTGAACCGCTTTGCGAATGGCGCCATCCATCCAGATCGGCACATTCAGATTATATTTGCGCACGGAGATATAATCGTAGCTCTTCCTGCGTGCGGTCTTGTCTTGTTCGGCGTATGGATAATGTCCGCCCGATAACATTTTATAGACGGTGACAGCGAGTGAGAACAGATCACTTTTGGGCGTGCCCTCGTAACCATCGAATAGTTCCGGTGCGATATAATTGGCCGTGCCTTCGATATGTTGTTGTTCTACAGGCGTGTGGATTTCCTGCAACCCGGCCACCTGCGTGGAGCCGAAATCAATGATTTTGATGCTGCCGTGCTTATCAATCATGATGTTTTCAGGTTTGATATCCTGATGCACCATTTCACGGCGGTGAAATGCTCTTAAACCCTTGATGATCTGATCGACAATGCGGCGAACCTCATCGAGATCGGGCGTGGGATTATCCAGTATCCACTGCGCCAATGAACGACCTTCGAGAAACTCAGTGACATAATACATGCAACTGCGTTTGCGCTTGAGGTGATGAACCTTGAACACATGCGGACTGCTGATGCGTCGGCCAACCCAGACTTCGTGCAGGAATTTATCGATATAAGCCGGATCATCCTCAAAATTCACCGAGGGTGTTTTGATGACCACCGTTTCACCGCTATCCATATCTTCGGCCAGATAAACCTGAATGGTGACGCTGGTGTGCAACTCTTTGATGATGCGATAACCATCAAGAATCATGCCGGCATCCAGCGGGGGCGGGAAGGGGAGTTCGGTCAGTTGGCGATAATATTCATCTTCGTTCTGATTGGGTAATTGGGTGACATGGATGATCTGACAGGTCACATTATCATTGCTGCCCGCTTCCAATGCGGCATCGACGATGGCTGCGGCAGCGCTTTCAACATCGGATGCCAGTGCCAGTGTTTTGAGCTGTTCATCATCCAGAAACTCATGCACGCCATCGGTGCTGAGCAGGAACCGATCATCAACCTCGACGCTATGTTTGGCGTAATCGAAATTTACCTCATGTTCGCCGCCCATGGCGCGCGCCAAAAAGGCTTTTTGGCGGTCGATGACCAGATGGTGGTCTTTGGTTAAACAGGTGATTTTCCCTTTTCTGATGCGATAAAGGCGTGAATCGCCGACATGGAATACGTGCGCCGTGGTTGATTTCAGCACCAGCGCAACCAGCGTGGATGCCAGACTCAACTCCGATTGATAACGTTTCTGTCCCTGACTATACAACCATGAATTCAACGACCGGATAACCCGATCACCGGCAGTTTTAACACGCCATGATTGCGGCGTACTCATATAATCGGCAATGAAACCCTGCACGCAATATTCACTGGCTTCCTTGCCCGCCTCACTGGAACCGACCCCATCAGCCGTGATAGCGACAATGCCTTTATGGGTGAGTTCCATGCCTTCAGGAATGCGGATGCCGCAGCAATCCTCATTCTGCGCCTTCACGCCCGCCCGAGAGCATTGCCCCGCCTCAACAATAAGTTTATTGGTCATAAGGGTGATTTAGCCACAGATGAAGGCAGATGAACACAGATATTTATCATTTGGTTTACTCTGCGTTCCTTTGTGTATTCTGATGCATTAGCCAGCAATGAAACAAATCACTCCTGTGATGTCATTCATTCTTGAACTGTGTACATTTGTGCATATAATATCGTTATGCATTATGAATGGGACAAGACCAAGTCTGCATCTAATCTTCTCAAGCATGGCATCAGGTTTGCGGATGCCGTAACAGCACTTGAAGATGATCATGCTTTAACTATCGAGGATGATTCAGCAAAGGATGAACGACGGTTCGTTACCATCGGAATGAACGATACTTTGCACCTTCTGGTTGTTATCTGGACAGAACGAGTAGACGACGTGGTTCGGATCATTTCCGCCAGAAAAGCAACGGCGCATGAACGAAAAACCTATAATGCGAGGTGATGAGATGAAAAAAGAATATGATTTCAGCAAAGGCAAGCGTGGCGCTGTTGTCCCTTCTGACAAACAGCGCATTACGATCAGGTTGGATGTATCTATTATTGAGCATTTCAAGAGTGCTATGGAAGATGCTGGTGGCGGCAATTACCAGACTGCAATTAATGCGGCATTACGTGAATACATTGAAGGAAAAAACGTTGTCGATGCCGTTCGCCTAGTTGTGCGCGAGGAATTGAAGCATGCAGCATAGTTCTCTCCGTTGACCATCAAGCATTGAAAGGTAACGCTTCCAGATATCCTTCCCGTAACAGTTTGCATGAGCGTTAAATGTTTTGTGGATACCAATATCCTTGTCTCTTGAATAACAAACCAGATTTCCTTTAACGGAAGTGCGACTTCAGTCGCGCCTGAAGCCGCACTTCCAAGAGGGCTTTGGGCGTGTGGCAGCCTTTGGAGATTTCAACGGCATTTTTTGATTTTCACAGAAGGCGCAGTGCGATAATAATTAGCCGCTATATTTATTCATCAGCGTTGTTCAATGATGTGCC
>CAZDFL010000172.1:0-2946 GCA_964504835.1 uncultured Zetaproteobacteria bacterium | reverse complement strand
CTTTATCGACCAAGCATGGCTTTTTTCAGATCCGAATCCGCCGGCTTTTTGCCCAGCCAGACAGACAGCAATGCCTGTTGGAAATCCGCTCCTTCGATGATACCTTTTTCGCTACCGTTAAAGCTGACATGGGTGCTGCCGTCACTGAGCAGGTCGAATACGATTGAGTCGCCACGGTGTGAAGTAACGAATAAGGCGTTGAAGCTGGCCAGTCGGTCTTTTAGCTTTTGCATGCGCGCATCGGGTTGGTTCTTTTCAAAGCCTGCTTCCCACCCGTCGGTGAGTTTCTCCTTGTCCACTTCGCCATACAGAATGTTCATCGTGATGCGTTTGTTGCCGGTGTCGGCGAGGATTTCCTTTGTGCTGGATGTCGATTGTTCCAGATACAGGCCGCCGACATAAATATCGAAAAAGAATTTGGTGCGGATGCCAGCGCCGTTGAGCTGCAGGGTTTTGCCTTGCAATTGAATCGTATCGGGCAGTTTGACGCCCTCAATTTCAACCGCCTGAGACAGTGCCGGTAGCAAGAGCAGAATGGTGAGGAATAATAGTCGAACAGATTTCATGATAACCTCCAAGTTGAATCTAACTCTGAATCATTCTCCGATTAAAAACCAAAAACAGGCTGAGCGCAAGTTGATCATACTTTTTGAGAGAAAGGGTTATTTGCGTGATAGCCAGTTGAATGGCGCAGCGGTCTGTTTGAGTTCACTTTTTCGATCATTACGCCAGATCAGCCATGCACGCGGTTTCGATAATACTTTGTTCTTTGGCAACTCAATATGCAGTTGAAAAGAAGGATTCACGCCCGGCGCACCGCCTCCGAAAGCTAGGTCGCCAAAGTCGATGGCGTCCTTGTCTTGCTTGAGTAGCACCGGAAAGCGGGTGAACCAGGCATAAAAAGCCGTGCCCGGCAGTTGATCGAGATGGTTCACCGTGTGCATGGCCGGTAATTTTTGCCATTGGATTTGATCGGGAACTGACATTTGCGTGGAGAGCAGGGTGGTGACGAATGCTTTATCGAATACCGGGCGAAGTCCGGGAAAACCCGGTTTCAGGTTGACGGCGGCGCGAGCATAGTGGTTCGGGTATTCGGCAATTAACTGCCAATTAAACGGCGAAAAGGCCAGCGGCAGGGCGTGAAAGGCAATCGCATCGGGATGCGCCTTTCGGGTCAGTTCAATGGCCTGTTGCTGATTGCTGTAAGCGAGTAGCAAATAGGCAAGCGCCACCACAAAGCTCAATGTACTCAAGCGGCGCGCCTGCCGCTTCCAGATGAACCCCAGCAGAACCGGAATCAGCAGGCAGAGTGAGAATATCGGGTCAATAATAAACAGCAGATCAACACTAAAACGCTTATCGGAGACGGGTGCAAACAGCATGGTGCCGTAGGTGGTGACGACATCGAGCGAGATATGCAGTAGCAGCGCCAGTCCGATGAGTTTGGGCATGGCAGGATTTTGTTTCACTTGTCTGGATGACAGGTTGAAAATCAGCCAGCCCCACAATGGCAGCATCAGCAGCGAATGGGTCAGCCCCCGGTGATGTTGTAAATAGACCGGGTCGGAGATCAGGCGCAGCACAATATCGCTGTCCGGTGCCATGGCCAGCAGGATGATCAGAAATAACTGTTTGGTGGACAAGGGCTGTTTCGGGAAAGCGCGAGCCAGTGCTGCGCCCGAAATCGCGTGGGTTAGCGGATCCACGAAGGTATATTTTGCAGGAGTTGCTGCCAGTTGGCTCCGGGCGTGATCTGACCACCGCAGATATTGTGCGTTGCGCCGGTGACAGCAGCCAGGGTATTCGCCTCGCCCAGCAGGGTTTGTTTGGCCAACAGCGCAAAACTTGCCGCTTCTACCGCTTGCGGCGGCATGCCCGCATATTCGGTGGTGGACACAGGCGCGGGTGCCAGTTGTATTTTGAGTAGCGCCATCAAATTCTTATTGCGCACGCCGCCGCCGCAACACAGCCAGCGATCAGGACTATCCGGCAGAAATTTCACGCTGTGGCGAATACTCTCGACCGTGAACCGGCATGCCGTCGCCAGGCGATCCGCATCCGAAATGTCCGGCCAGTTCAGAATCTGACCCGCGATATCATCGCCAAACTGTTCGCGCCCGGTCGATTTGGGCGGAGCCTGCTGCAAAAACGGATGCTGCATCAGTTTTTCCAGCAGTGCTGTGTTGACCGAACCGCTGGCGGCCAGTTGGCCGTTTTCATCAAAGCGCTGTTCGCCCTGGCTGATTTTTTGTATCAGGGCGTCCATAATCATATTGCCGGGGCCGGTATCAAAGCCGGTCACGCTGCCATCGGCTCCGAGCCAGGTGATGTTGGCAATACCGCCGATATTCAGAACGGCGATATTCTCGTTTTGTGAAGCGAACAACTGTTGATGTGCAAACGGCACCAGCGGTGCGCCTTGTCCTCCGGCAGCTATATCGCGGTTGCGGAAGTTGGTGATGGTGGTGATGCCGGTTTGTTCTGCAATAGTGGCCGCACAACCGATTTGCAGTGAAAATGGATATTGCGTTGTTGGGCGGTGACGAACCGTTTGTCCGTGATTGCCAATGGCTGCTATGCCCGTTGTTTCAAGTCCTGCCGCCTTGATTGCCGACAGGGCAGCATCGGCATACGCATGCCCCAGCGCTTTATCCAGCCCGCCCGTATTGTCGATTTCACCAAAGCCCGGCGCAGTCAGGCGCAAGATTGCATCGCGCAACTTAGGCGGCATGGGGTGTTCTGAAAAATGAAGCAACTCCGTCTGCTCGGCCATGCGAACAATAGCCACATCAATGCCGTCGGCAGACGTGCCGGACATGATGCCGATAAACAGGGGAGAGATTAACGGCATATAGTCATCCAGATTCGTTTGGCTTGTATCTCAAGGATCAACATCAGGGCCTCTTTTTCGGGTCTTGACGGTTATCAAAGACCGCATGAATAACG
>CAZDFL010000171.1:0-2955 GCA_964504835.1 uncultured Zetaproteobacteria bacterium | reverse complement strand
CCGAACAGATTGATGCGCTGTGGACCCTGTCCACCGATCCGGTGCGTTATCTGGTGATGCCGCGTGTGCTGGCAGCCACCCTGATGATGCCGCTACTGGTTATGCTGGCCGATGCCATCGGCATGGCTGGCGGCTATTTTATCAGCGTGCATGCGCTCGGTCAGAATCCCCACACCTATATCGAACACTCCTACGACTATCTGGAACTGATTGACCTCTACTCCGGCCTGCTCAAAGCCATGGTATTTGGCGCCATTATCGGGTTGGTTAGCTGCGCTGAAGGCTATTACTGCGAAGGAGGCGCGGCCGGTGTCGGTCAGGCTACGACACAGGCTGTCGTCGTTAGCGCCATGACCATCCTGATTTCCGACTACTTGCTTACCGCCTGGATTTTCCAATGAGTTTACCCTTATGAATCCGTCCACGATTATTAGCCTGCGGGGTGTCAGCAAATCGTTCAAGGGACGCAAGGTGCTGGATGATATCAGCCTCGATATCCTGCCCGGTGAATCGCATATTGTGATTGGGCTCTCCGGTGCCGGAAAAAGCGTATTACTCAAATGCATTCTCGGCCTGCTCAAACCTGATAGCGGCAGCATTCTGATCAATGGCGAGGACTGGTTTACGCTGCCGATTGAAGAAAAGCTGAAACGCATGGCCTGCGTCGGCGTGCTGTTTCAGGGTGCCGCTCTGTTTGACTCCATGCCGGTATGGGAAAATGTCGCCTTCGTATTGCGTCGTCAGGGCATGCCGAAACCTGAAGCGCGCCAGCGGGCTGATGAAGTGCTGGAGTTGGTGGGGCTACCCGGTATCGGCGATAAAATGCCGGCTGAACTCTCCGGCGGCATGAAAAAACGGGTCGGCATGGCGCGCGCCATCTGCCACAAGCCGGAAATTATTTTTTACGATGAACCGCTGTCAGGCCTCGATCCTGTCATGTCCGATGTCATCACCACCTTGATGAAACGACTACATGAGCGTATGAATGTCACCTCGCTGACGATTGCCCACAGCATGAAACTGGTGCGCGAATTCAGTGATCGGGTCAGTATGCTCTATGAAGGCAAGGTTTATCAGCAGATGTCCCGCGATGAAATTGATCTATGCCAGGATCCGGTGTTCAGGCAATTCATTGAAGGCCGGGCGGAAGGACCCATTCAGTTTGTATTAACAGAGCCTGGCAAGGAGACAACATGAACGCACAAGCACGATTGGGAGCATTTGTTTTGATTGCCATTGCCCTGTTTGCACTCTTTAGCAGCAAAATCGGCGGCTTCCAGTGGTCGGAACAGGAAGGCTCAAACATTGATGTTGTATTTGCAGATGCTTCCGGCATCTCCATAAAAACGCCTGTATTGATGGCTGGCGTACATGTTGGCCATGTCATTTCCATCGAGCTGAAAGATAGTCAGGCACTGGTCACATTACTCATCCAACCGCAAATCCACCTGCCGGCATCTACCCGGGCCCATATCGCCGGTGGTGGTTTAGTGGGTGAAAAATATATCGCCCTGCGCGCCACGCCCGGCGACAAAAAGCCGCTGACAGGATCGATCATCCCATCCTCATCCGGTGGTGATTTTCGCGATATGATCAGTCGTGCAGCAGCACTGACCGATGATGCCACCCGTTTCTTCAGCAAGGCTGAACGCATTACCGATACTGTTGGCACTATCATCAAAGAAAACCGTGCCGATATCCGCGCCACCACGCACGGCATGGCGCAACTCATCGAAGAAAATCGGCCCGATATTCGCAGCGCCACGCATGATATTTCCAACATGCTCAAGGACAACCGCAAGCATGTGGATCAACTGATGCAGGCGCTCCCGAAAGCTGTCGATTCCGCCCAGATTTTCTTCACAGAAGGAACGGCCGCCATGCATGATTTGCGTGAACTGATTATCGATAACCGTGAAAACCTGTACCGAACCCTGTTTGAACTACGCATTGCTTCAGAAAACCTTGAAGCATTCAGCGATGATGTTCGGCGCAACCCGTGGAAACTGATGCGAAAAAAACCGGAAATCAAAGCGGATAAACGCGCCAGACAACGGCGCATGGAAGAAATGCTGATGACCACTGGCAGGATGGGCCTTGCACCAACGCATAAATAGACTTCGCACGGCCTGTTATCTGGCCCTCGCCATGTTGATGCTGCTGACGATATGGCCACTGCGCACGCATGCCAAAACAGACTATCAGCTGGCCCGGCAGCTGATTGAACAGGGGCAATTCACCGAAGCCAGAAGAGCGTTACGGTCTGAATTGAGAATACATCCCCGCAATATCGAAGCACGCTATGATCTTGCCATACTGCTAGAAGATATCGGGCATCAGGCCGATGCAAAATCATTATATGAAAAAAACCTGAACTTTTACTGGCATTTGCCCAGTCTGGTCAATCTGGCAGCCCTGCTGGAAGGTCAGGGCAAAGAAGGGAAAGCGCGCCACTGGCTTATCAAAGCGACAAAAAAGATGCGCCATGAAGCGGCACCATGGTATTTATTGGCCGCCATGTCTGAAAAAACGGGTAACGCCACGCTGGCTCTCTCTCAGTACAAAAAAGCCGTTAAAGCCGATCCGCTAAACGGATTCGCATGGCTGCATTTTGCTGACTTCCAATCCCGACACAAGCTGGCCGACAAAGGTATAAGGTATGCAAACAAGGCGATGCGACTGCTACCGGATTGTGCACCGTGCTGGCGCCGCTATGGCAATATCATGCGCAAAGTCGGCCACAATAAACAGGCCCTTGCCGCCTATCAGCGCAGCCTTGCCATCCAGCCTGACAGCCAGACGCGACAACAACTCATCAGCATATTACGCCAAACGGGGCAAACCGACCGGGCCAAGCGCATGCAGCAGGCTCTCAATGCCTGGCGCAAACACCACCAGAAATAAAAAAGCCCCCGACGTTTCCATCAGGGGCTTTCTTTAGTGGCGGAGCGGACG
>CAZDFL010000170.1:0-2997 GCA_964504835.1 uncultured Zetaproteobacteria bacterium | reverse complement strand
ACCAGATATTGACCTGCGTGGTATCCACTCGCCTGAGAATCGGTCCTGCCAGAATTTTATCCATGATGTTCCCCTACGTTCATTGATTTCAAGCCTTGAAGGACAAGGCTACAGGCTAAGTAACATGTCGATTAGATCAGGTTGCGGAAATAGGTCAAACTTGTCTTTGCGGACATTCGCATGCGTCCACATCCCCTTCACCTTACCGTAGTATGCCTTGGCATTGTATTCAAATGCCTGAACGCCGTGCTGCTTGATTTCGGCAACCAAACCATCATGCACATCAATCGAATCACGCTCTGCAATCCACAGAATAAATGTTTTAAGTGTTTCGATTTGTTTATCCGAATAAGCATGCCACTGCTTATAGCCCCGAAATGGCTTGGGCAAGGTCACGATCTGATCTGCTGCAATCGGCGTCCCCACATAGGTTTTTCCATCTTTGGCATAACTGAAATTACAAATCTCAATCGCGACCGAATGGGTATGCATATGTTGCGAACCGTTTTTGCCCAGATGCCAGCCATAACCGCCTTCCGGCACGCACTGCACCAGTTCGCCATCATAACGATCATCCTGGCCTTTTACCGAGCGCCCACCCAATACAAACGCTGTTGCAATCGCGCCGCGATTATCTTTCGCCCAGCCATCCACAGTATGGTAAGGATTATGCCAACCTGCTGTATGATGCAGAAACAAATATTCCTTTGGCGTGGGCCCGGCCTTGTATTCACCCTCAGGCAGAAAATATTTATGCACCATCAGGTTTTCATTCGGTGAATACACGCGCTCCGAGTTATCCGTAGTGACATGGCTTTCCCGAATAGCAGCAAGCGTTTGCGTTCCCACGACCCCATCAACCATCAAACCATGTTTCTTCTGGTAAGCCTTGACGGCTCGCTCCGTCCCCGCACCAAATATCCCGTCATCGTCAATACCCAAGGCTTGTTGCAACTCAACAACCTCGCGGCCTCTTGATCCTTGTTTTAATAACATTTCATTGCCTCCTTAAGTATCAAACTGGCTTCTTCTATTTTGCAAGTGAGAGAACATCAAACAAGATCAGCGTACCACCACCGCCAAGCAACAGCGAAATAGCTTGTACCCACGGCTGTTCAGTTATTGGCAGAAATGCTCCGGATTTAATGCCTCTGATGCGCCCCGAATAGAAATCAATCTGTTCAATCAGCTCGCCCGTCGGCTTGTAACCCTCACCTAGTAATTCTTCCTTCTCTCTATCCAATACAGCCAAAGCATTTTCTTCTGCCTGTACAGCTTTCCTGCGCAATAGTACGGCACAACAGATTACCAAAAACACGCTGAATCCGATCACCAGAGCCAGACCCGGAGGCGTACTCCAGCGATCAAAATAATTACTGCGTGATGCGATCAATATCAAAGCGACGATAATCGGATAATAAACGAGTCGGCTGATCACCGCAGTCCGTCGTGCGATCAACTTGATAGCATTCCATTCCCGTTTGCAAACAATATCGATTCTTTCATTCAGATCCTCAATCGACATGGTAGCGCCAGTTCTCATCAACTGATTGATAAAATTCCGGCATAGCATGATCGCATCAACAATGGCGAAGATCATGAAAGTGTACACCCACACTGCAATCATAATACTCATAAGGTCAATTATGGGAAATCCCCAGCCTCGATATGGCACAAAAGGTTTATCATACAAAATAATGATGTTGCACAGGAAAAAATAAGCGACCCAGACAGGTAGAATTCTCCACAGCCTTTTCCACCCCGTCCCGTTGATAACGTAGGTGCGCCAGATCTGCAAAATACTGTTATCCGGTTCTGCCTCGAATATAGCCTTGGTTTGACCAAACCCAAACGCATCAGTAACTTGCTGAATATTCCACTTGCTGGCTTGCCATCCCCTGCAGAGCAATACAATTCCTATACATGCCGCTAACCAGCGCAATATCTCGGTTGGCCAAATACTTACACCGCCAACGACTGAAAAAGGCTCATCTGATATTGTAATCACCCATGCCAATACTGCGGTAGTTATAACCAATGCGAGATATGCAGCCAGCGCTTTTGGCTTTAACAATACCGGATAATATGAAGGACAAGATGAAGACGGAGATTGATTCTCTTGGCAACTTAATTGTCCATCGGTTATCGCACAGGATTCGCCTCCATTCATAGCTTGGCTGCAAAGTGTTCTGTTATCGCCATACACCTTTTTGGCGATGCAATACATTAGAATAACCTGAACCAAATACAGCCCTAACAGCAAAATAATTGAGCATGACATGACAAATATCCCGGCAGCACCAAGCACCAGGGTCAACGATATAGCATGTGTGTGAGGCGACTTTATGACCTCGTAGAAGTGATTGGCAAAAGGCTTATCTGACTTCTTACCATACCTTGCGTTCAGCAATCGCCAACGATTATACCAAACCGAAAACACAAGAAGCGTAAGCACCAAAAAAGCTCTGTAGATCAAAGTAAAAACAGAACTATTTCCTACTTCATCCCTATTTGAACCAGCCTCTATCCCTCTGAGTGGCCCCAAATCAACGGCACCGTTTCTACCGACCTCGAAGATACGCGCCTGATTTTTCTCTATCCATTTTCCGATATTCTGAATGTGTATATTCTCATTCAAGGCAAGTAGCACACTGAAGTAGGCCGAGGTCTGGTATACACTTCGAAAAGGTGGAATGCTTGCATTGAGCTGTTTTTCACCAAACTGTAGCTTATCGATACCTTTCAGCGTGAGGTCATATGATGATGCAATAACCAGGTTACGCGTCCATTTCAGATTATCCGGGTGCAGTAAATTTGCATCCAAATCGGTAGTGAAAAATATTGCTTTGGGAAACCGATCCCTGAGCACCCTAATAATTAACAGCTTATCGAAAACATCGCTACCTAGGAGTCTGTCGGACTTAACGCCATCATCTGGCGACATAGTCGCTGGCTGATTTTCAAAATGCATATTTTGACGAAATATTCCGCTTATTC
>CAZDFL010000169.1:0-3013 GCA_964504835.1 uncultured Zetaproteobacteria bacterium | reverse complement strand
CGCGGGTCTTCAATGGATTCGAAGTGTGAGATGATGGATGTGGTTGGAATAGAAGGTTTTTTATCTCATTAGACTACCACAAAATGATACATAAAACACTGTTTTATAAGCCCCCCGGCCCGTCCGGCAGCAGTGATTTTAGTGCCGCTTTGCCACCCTTGCGCTCCGCCGCACGATCATAAATGGATGCAAACCGACTCATATCGAAACCCTCACCTGACAGCAGAGCCTGTAGCCTGCCGGGACAACCCGCAACAGCCCGTTACAAATCCCGAGGGGTGTTATTCATGCATGAGCAGGTCTGGCGCTGTGGATGGTCGGGCGGGGCTGCTGTTCGGCTTGCCAGAGGTCATAGGCAACCTGCATATTCAGCCAGGAGTCAGGCGTGGTTCCCAACCACTGTGCAAGGCGCAAGGCCATACCGGGGCTGATGCCCGATTTTGCATTGACGATTCTGGAAAGCGTCACACGCGTTACGCCGAGCTGTTTGGCAGCTTCGGTCACAGTGATGCCCAAATCGGGCAGTACATCTTCTTTCAATATCTCGCCAGGGTGAGGCGGATTAAACATTCGGCTCATGCTGACCTCCTCACGCGCATGCGCGCACGTTGTTTGTTCATGTTAATGGTAATCCTGATAATCAACCAGCACAGCATCCTTTCCGTCAAAAGAAAAGGTCAAACGCCAGTTTCCATTCACCCAAACAGACCAATGATTTTCAAGGCCGCCTTTGAGTGAATGGAGTTTCCAGCCGGGGATATTCATTTTTTATCACAGGTGTCAGCGTATAGTGTTAATATACACGTGTCAATCGTGGGCAGCAGCATCTACCTGTCGGTCTAAATATCATCCATATTCATGATGAGCCCGGAAAAAGTTCCGCAGCCAGCCGCTTTCGATTAGGGTGCCGCCATGTCTGAAATCGCTACCAATATTGCCGTTAAACTGATTCAACGCGAATCAGTCACCCCTGATGACGGTGGTTGCCAGAATTATATTGAAACACTTTTAGCTCCGCTCGGCTTTGTGCGCACATCTATCGATACCGGCGGCATCACCAATAGTATTTATACCCGCCCCGGCGAATTAAACGGCAGGCTGGCCTTTGCCGGACATACTGATGTAGTGCCAACGGGCCCGGTTGAACAATGGCAATATCCGCCATTTTCCGCCGACATTATCGATGGCATTCTGCATGGGCGTGGCGCTCAGGATATGAAAGGCGCGGTGGCTTGCTGGATAGCCGCAATAGCAAAACTGTGTGGCGAATATACGCCGATGCCGACTGTTCAGTTGTTGATTACGTCCGATGAAGAAGGCGATTCGATTGATGGCACCATCCGCATGGTGGAACACATGCAGGCCGAAGGCACCTTGCCCGATGCAGTGATTGTGGGCGAGCCATCATGTTCAGAAAAGGTCGGCGATACGATTCGTCGCGGCCGTCGCGGCGTGGTGCAGGTGCGCGCCACCTTTCACGGCAAGCAGGGCCATTCAGCCTATCCGCAAGATGCCGATAACGCTATTCACCGCGCCGCGCCTGCTTTGGCGCGTATTGCGGGAATTAACTGGGGCGAAGCAGCCGATGGCTTCCCGCCCACATCCTGCCAGATCACCAATATTAGCGGCGGCACCGGCGCATCCAATGTAATTCCAGGTAGCTGCGAGGCATTTCTCGATATCCGCTATAATCCGGGCAACGATTTTGATGCAATTAAACGCACCATCGAAACCGCCTGCGCCGGTTGTGAAACCACGCTGGCTTTCGATCATGTCGCCACCGCCTTCACCACCCCGGACGGCCCATTTCTGGATCAGGTCTGCGCCAGCATTGCGCGCGTCACCGGCATTGAAACGCTACGCGATACCGGCGGTGGCACTTCCGATGGCCGCTTTCTTGCTGCCGCCGGGGTACCTGTTGCCGAACTCGGTACCACCAACAGCACCATTCATCAGGTTGATGAACAGGTCGCGGTGGCTGAACTGGATACGCTGACCCGAATTTACACTGATATTTTAGAGAGCATGAGGTTTGAGCATGACTGACGGTTCAAATAAAACGGACAAACTTGGTGCCACGATCAACCGACCCACCAGGTTTTTGGAAGTGTTCGACAACCCGAATCCCGAGCGCGATTATCATATCCGCATCGATACGCCGGAATTCACCTGTTTATGTCCCAAAACCGGCCAGCCCGATTTTGCCGAGATCAAGCTGGATTATGTACCGGACCAGCAATGCGTCGAACTCAAATCCCTGAAACTCTATTACTGGAGTTTCCGCGACGAAGGTCATTTTCACGAACAGGTCACCAATATGATTGCCAATGATTTGATTGCGCTGCTCGACCCGCGCCAGATCAAAGTCACGGCTGTATTCAATGTACGTGGTGGCGTCTATACCAGCGTGGAAGTCGAGCACAGCAAATGAGCGCCACCGTTCCATTCACCAAAATGCAGGCGCAGGGCAATGATTTTATCATTCTCAATGGACTGAACGATACACTGCCGGAACTGACCGAAGCATTTGTCCGCATCATCACGGAGCGACGCTATGGCATTGGTTGCGATCAACTACTGGTGCTCGAAGCCAGCGATTCGGCGGATGCCGCCATGCGTATTTTTAATAATGATGGCTCCGAGGCCGGTAATTGCGGCAATGGCCTGCGCTGTGTTGGCGAGTTGTTGATGTCCGCCTCCGGCAAAGATCAGGTGAGCATTGCGCTGGCTGACCGGATTGTCAGCGCCGAACGCAATAACGGCATTCGCGTCGAAATGGGTACGGCCACCATCAGCGGACAAACCGATGCCCATATCGATGTCGAAATCGGCAACCCGCACAGCGTTTTTTTTGAGGCGGTTGAAGCTTTCCCAACTGATCGCAATGTGGAAATCATCACCGGCCAGATTGCCGACCACGTATATATCGACATTATCGAACGCGGTTCCGGCCACACCCCCGCCTGCGGCTCCGGTGCCTGCGCCACGGCTGCCGCCATCTGGCATGCCGAAT
>CAZDFL010000168.1:0-3054 GCA_964504835.1 uncultured Zetaproteobacteria bacterium | reverse complement strand
GCCGCCATCGTCTCAGCGATAGCGCGCTGGAATTTGTCCATGCTGACCGGCTTGTTTATCAGGGTGACATGATAGTCGGCGACGCGTTGCAATTGTCTGTCTTCGCCAAATGCTGTAATCATCAAAATGGGAATATCAGCGTTCATCTTCCGAATATTTTCCACCAGTTCCAGCCCATCCATCACCGGCATGCGGAAATCAGTGATAATCAGATCGAAGTGCTGTTCCTGCTTCTGGAAAATATCCAGCGCCTGCTTGCCATGTTCCGCCAAGGCTGATGTATATTGTAATCTGGCCAGCATGGCCTGATGTATTTTGAGAATATCAGGCGCATCATCGACCAGCAATACGTGGCCGCCGGAGATGGTGGCAAGAGCTTTTGGCTTTAGCCTTGTTGTCTTCTGTGCTGGTTTATTGGCTTTTTTAACGGATGCATTACCATCCGCAATATAAGCGGGCAGGTGAATGGTGAAGCGGGTCTCCTTATCGGCAACGGATTCGATTTCTATGCTGCCGTGGTTACGTTTGACGATGCGCTGTACCATGGTCAGACCGAGACCGGTTCCGCCCCTGTCATCTTTGGACGTCCAGAATGCCTTGAATACATTATCCAGATCGTCCGGTTTAATGCCGCTACCATTATCCGCAACCCTGATGCACATGCATGGATGTCCCGGTTGCGACAAACGATGTTTCGAATCATTATTGATACGCACATGGATATGGCCTTTTTTATGGATCGCCTGCATGGAATTATTGATCAGGTTCATAAGAATTTGTTCGATCTCAACCATGCTGATGGCAACATCATGCAGTGGTTCGTCGATTTGACAGACCAGCTTGATATGCGGCGGCATTTGCAGTCGTGACAGCCCCATAATATTTTCCAGCGGGCGCAAAATCAGTTCACCCTCGGCGTAGGCAGGCAGGTTGTCGGTTTCACCGTTCTTGCTAAGCTTCAGCAGGTGGGTGATAAGTTCCGAGCCCCGGTCTCCGGCAGCAATGATGGCATGGAGTTGTTTATTGGCGGTCTCATCCTGGCTACCCATCTGTAACACTTCGGCATAACCGATCATATTGGTGAGCACATTACGGAAATCGTGTACAATGCCAGCCACCAGCGTACTCATATAGCCTTGCCTGTGCACAGACTCCAGCTCTTCCTGCATGCTTTCGCGCGCAGAAATATCGAGCATAAAACAGACACCCATCCATTGTTTGTGCCAGCGCATACAGATCGCGGTGCATTGCAGTTTGAGTATTTTGCCGGATATGTTCCGGCTTCTGATGTACATGTTTTGCGCCGAATTGGTCTGGTTCTCCTGATTCGATTTGAATGTTTCGCGGCAAAAGGATATCATTTCAGGACTGTCTTCCGGCAGCACAAGCATATCCGTACATTCTCCGACCAGATCGGCTGCGCGGATCTGAAATATTTCGTAAATGGCGCGATTGGCGTAGAGAATGCGTGGTTGTTTTTCGTTATCCAGTTCGAAGGTGAACACAGGTAGCGGGCCTTTATTGAGTAAGTTATAGGCGCTTTCCTCTGCTTCCATTCGGCCCTTAACAGCTTCTTCCGTCCGTTTGCCTATCAGGAATACATAAAAAGGAATCGCCAGCAGTGATGCGATTTGCCAGCACAGCAAGCTGTAATCAATCGCTGTCTGCAAATAGAAATGCATATAGAATATAATGACTGACAAGCCGATGATGCACATAGCTTGCGTATACAATAAAAACGTATTGCCGAATCGCAAGCCGTTACCAATGATCACCAGCAGCAGCAGAAAAAACAGTCCGCTACTATGGCCGCCGTCAATCAACATACAGAAACTGACAATGGCAATATCAAAAATCGGAAAAAACAGACAACGAAACGCCGATAATGGCATCCGGCGAATCATCGGAATGGATATCAGGTTGACGAGATAATAGAGCGATCCTGCAACCAGAAAGGGGATTTTATAAGCGGAGAAATCCGGCGCATGCAGCATCAGATATAACAAACCCGCACTGGCAAAACCCAGACGTGCATAAGCCTGTGTAATCTGGGTATTGGTGAGCGATTCTCCGCTCATGCGGGCGTGTTTAAGCAACCAGTGTTCAACAATAAACTGCTGTGGCATATCCCCTCCATAGCAGAAGGTTGCCCTCCTGGTATTTCAGCCAACAGCTTATCCATGCGATAACATGCCGTCCAGCTACGCAGATGCAATCGTATTTTTCCTGGCGTAATGTGATAGAATTCCTGAAATATTTTTCCCGGTTGATGGATAGGCCGGGTTCTTTTTCAGGAGTAGAATATGTTGTATGTTGCCGTTCGGGCCGCAAGAAGGGCAGGGGATATGATTGCCCGAGCTTATGATGAACGAGATAAGCTGGAGATCACCCAGAAATCCGATCGGGATTATGTAACCGAAGTGGACCAGCGCGCCGAGGCGCTAATCGTCAGGGAAATTGCTCATCATTATCCCGACCACGGCATTGTTGCCGAGGAATCCGAGCAGCGAACCAATCCCGATGCGCCCATTCAGTGGTATATTGACCCACTCGACGGGACAACGAATTTCATTCATGGCTACCCTCATTTTGCCGTATCCATTGCCGCGTTCAAACATGGCAAGCCGATGCTGGCGGTCATTCACGATCCGATTCGTGATGAAACGTTCGAGGCGCGCAATGGCGGCGGTGCCTTTCTGAATCGCAGACGTTTGCGTGTGACCAATGAAAAACGTTTGAGCCATGCCCTGTTTGCTTCCGGTATTGCATCGTATCGGCGCGATTCGATGGATCTGTTTCAGGCGCGAATGGATGTGTGTATGCGTGCGATGGATGGTTATCGGCGTGGTGGTTCGGCGGCGCTGGATTTGGCTTATGTCGCTGCCGGTCGGCTGGATGTCTATTGGGAGGCAGGCTTGCAAGCGTGGGATATTGCTGCCGGCCTGCTATTGGTACAGGAAGCGGGGGGATTGGTGACCGGTCTGGATGGAGCCAGTGTTGAACTGGAAAAAGGCGATGTGCTGGCGGCTAATCCGCATCTGCATCCGAAGCTGA
>CAZDFL010000167.1:0-3061 GCA_964504835.1 uncultured Zetaproteobacteria bacterium | reverse complement strand
CCTTCGCGTTTCAGGAGCAGGAACAGGGCAAGTCCGCCAAATACAAGGCTGGGTAACCAGGCAGCAAAGGCTGCCGGTAAATGCTCACTACTGGCCAGTAGATTGCCTGCATTACCGATGATATAAAAGGCCAGCCCCAATGAAATAGTCAGCATCAGCCCCCACGATGCGCGGCTGTTGCGATCACCCGTACCCAGGCATAGCGCAGCCGCCAGAATTACCATCAGCAGACAAGCCAACGGGGCGGAAAATTTCCGGTGCAGTGCATACACATAAGCTCCGGAGCTCAAACCGGCGCGTTTCAGATCATGGACATAATGCAGTAATTGGAAGAAATCCATATGTCTTGGCCTGGGCAGTCCGGTTGTTTCAGGGCCAGCTGTTGATGCGAGACTCCATTCATCATGTTGCTCAAATTGCATGCCCTCGTCACTGGAAGGGGTGCTGATATTGACATCATGCATCTGCCACGTACCTGATTGATAATTGGCGCGGGCGCTATCAATGCGACGCATCCAGCTACCCTTGTTGTCGGTTTCTATCATGGTCAGAGCAAACTGCTTGTCACTAAGTGGTGTGAGACGAAAAAAACGGTGTCCGTCTTTTAACCACTGGATGCCCTGTTTTGTATCCGGCTTGTGCTGAATGTTAACCCGTTCAATGGTGTCCAGACGCTGGTTGGTAATGGGAGTCACCCACTCGCCAATGGCGAAACTAAGCGCTGTAGCGAGCATCGCTACAGCAAGCAGGGGAGCAAGCACCTTATTAATGCCTAGCCCTGCCGCGCGGATGGCGACTATTTCATGATGACGGGAAATCTCGATAAGATAAATACTGGCACCGATCAGTACGATGATGGGCATAAACTCTGCGATCATAAAGGGAATTTTCAGCAGCATGTATTCGATCATCAGATTTGTGGTCAGCCCATGACCCAGATGTCGGGCTTTGTCGAATGATTCGATAATCACGTAAATTGCCAGCAGCGTTGCCATCATCATCAATGAACGGCTTAAACAACCGGAAAAAATCCATCTGAAAATTACAGGCATGGGCTGAGTCTAGGCGGCGGGAGAAGGACGGCCAACTGTTAAAACCGGAGCTTTAGCGGCAGACCTTTTTTCACAGCCTTGTGTTCATAACGCCAGGCGCGCCAGGCGATCCATATTTTTTTCAGCGGTAACATATGAACAGGGTGTTTCCAGACATCGAAATGCACATCTCTGAGCTGTTGCAGATAAGCATAATAAATCGCCCCCATCACAATGGATGGTCTGAGACTTTCGCGATCCTCATCGGGCAAGTGGGCCAGTGCCTGCTGATAGGCTGCTTCCGCCTTGTCGGCGTAGGTGTTTAGCATCTGCTGCATGGCATCATTACAATCGCCAGCCTTGAATGCCTGATCTGGTATTTTGTAGCTAATCCGATCTTCCTGAGGCAGATAAATGCGACCGATGCAGGCATCTTCGGCGACATCGCGCAGGATATTGGTTAATTGTAGCGCTTCACCAAGCGAGGTGGCGAAATGGCGGGCTTTGCGATTGCTATAGCCAAAAATCTCGATACTCAACAGACCAACCACGCCAGCCACGCGATAGGTATAGAGCGATAAATCGGATGTTTTGAGTATCGGTTTGCGCATCACATCCATCAACATGCCATCGAGAATTTCGACCAGCAGTTCTTCATCAATCGGAAAATGTTCTTTAGCCCAGCTCAGCTCTCTACCCACCGGATGCTGCGCTTTGCCGGCAAAGGCCCGGCCAACTTCTTCACGCCAGAAGGCCAATTTGGGCAGCGCCACATCCTGTTCCCTGATTTCATCAGCGATATCATCGACTTCACGGCAAAACGCATACAGTGCCATAATGGCCCGGCGCTGATCTTCGGGCAGGAACAGGAACGCATAAAAAAACGAAGAGCCGGAGCCACGGGTTTTGTCACGGCAGTATTGTTCAGGACTCATGCTTGCTTTGCCCAGGAGCCTGACGGGCTTAGGGTGATCGTAGCGAGCAGGTGGGGGAACGAGTCAAAAATAGCATGATTTTGAGGCGCATAGTAGTAACTATGCAACGATGAATCAGGATATTTTGGGCCGTTATACCTGCCGCGCAGTAGATTTCTCATAAGTCCGACAGACTCCTAGGTGGAAACAGGGTGTCTTTCAATACCGGCCAGATCAGACGTTTCCATTCGGGTTTTTCCAGCCTGGTACGATGGTGAAGCGGGTCATCCAGCAGTTCAATCTTATCGAGCATACGGTGGCCGCCATGCAAGGTAGCCGCAATCTGTAAGCGCAAACGAACGGGAATCATGCGAAGCAGGGGGGTACCATCCTCAAGCATTTGGCGGGTATCTTTGATGGCTCTGAGCAGTACCGGGCGAAAGGTTTTAGCAGACACATCGTTATCCAGCAGTTGCTGGCCGCTGAGACCATCATCTTGCAGCCAACATTCCGGCACATAGCAGCGGCCATTGGGTAGATCGATACTCAAGTCCTGCCAGAAATTAATCAGTTGCAGGGCTGTGCATATTTTATCCGAACAATAAACCGCTTCGGGCTGATTAATCTGGTGCAGTTGCAGCATCAATCGACCGACCGGATTGGCCGAGTGTTTGCAGTAGAACAGCAACTCATCCAATGTGGCATAGGCATGGATACTGACATCCATGCGAAAGGCAATAAGTAGATTATCCAGTTCTCCGATATCAAGTTTGCGCCTGCGAATGGCATCGCCAAGCGCCTGAAAAACGGGATGATGTATGGCGCTATCCGTTTCGCAGCGCTCCAGCAAAGTTTCCCACGCATCGAGTTGTTTGAGTCGGGTATCGGGAGAGGCATCGCCCTCATCGGCCAGATCATCGGCATGACGGGCGAAGGCATAGATGGCGGCCACGGCAGGGCGCAAATCAGCGCGCAACAGCTTTGAAGCGGTCGGGAAATTTTCATAATGGTTTTGTGCGATATCCAGACAATGTTGATAAGCTTCTGTGAGCACCATTGGTTGTGCATTTGCGGCTTGCATGGCGGCATGGTGGCGATGCAGCATGATTTCCGCAA